>JBHLPA010000017.1:0-15722 GCA_048939935.1 Promethearchaeota archaeon
TAAATTCCCTATTATTTCTTCCATTGGTCTGTATTCTAGCTCAGGATGGCCATATCTCTCTGGAGAGAATGCCTTCTTGCCAATCTCAGTATTTCCTGCGAATCGTAATCTTTCGTGAGCTGGTACTGCTGTCACCACAATATCTAGACCATCCTTAAGGTCTGCGCTCATGATTCCATGACCAGTTTGGGGATTATGCAAACAGATCAGGTCGGGAAACATTACTACAGGAACTCCATTGCTCATTGCCATCATGTACTCGTTTTTCACAACCACTTCGAAACGATCTCTGAGACCCTCAGCCTTGATACGGACCAAAACATGCCAGTGTCCTGCACGGTCTTCTCCTTTTACTTCCTCTACTTTTCCTCGTGCAAGAACCTGACCACCCATAATGTCCATGAAAGCATCTATTGGATCCGTTTTGTTCTTGTTTGAGTCTCGAATAGCAGCTCCTAGTTCAATTGACTTTGAAATGCTATTCGGGATCACAGCTTTCTTTAGCTGTGCTCCTGTCTGGTAATAGTGATTGTTAGCTCCAGCTCCACCATCTTGAACAACTGCAAAGCGGCCTATCTCATCAGCCAATGCTGGAGAGGTGGTTTTGTCCACAATTATGATACTTCCATTCTTTGAAACAACAGGCATAGGACAAAGTTCTATCCCATATCCAACAAAGGTTATCATCTGAGTTTCAGGAGCCGACCGCCCAAGACCATCACCATCAACACTCGTTATGCCAGCTCTAGCAGCAAGAGAGAGCATAACTGTTGTATTGGTTCCACCTAACTCAAAGGGGACAAGGTGGTTAACTTTTTTTCCCGTGATTCGCTCGGATATTTTCATTGCCTCATGAAGCTCGTACCGAGTTTCCCAAGCCTCAAGCATATCTCCAATTGAGGTGAATGCTTTTACAGAGCCCATATACCCTCCGCATACGATGAAGGCATCATCGTTGATATCCTCAGGAGGTGTTATCTCATAGACTCTTCCACGGTCATAGTCCCAATCCACCAAAGGTTTACCAAAGGAAACAGGATCTCCACCGCCACCAGTTCCTAAGATACCCACTCCTGTAAGCATATCATACGTGTTCTCTTTTGATAGCTTCATCGCCTCTGAACCCCACATACTTAGTTAGTTATTTTGCGTCTCTTGTCCCTTCCATAGATTGTACAATTTTGTACCAACGTTGTTTTGTACCAATCGCAGCGCGTCGTTTCCATCCACGCGACTTGGGCTCGTCCTCTATCATTTGATGCAGTTTCTTAACTCTCGAAATTATCAAATCCTTCTGGCTTTGATCAATCTCCTCCACTGTGGGAACGAAATCAATGAATTTCTTGATATTCTCTGTAACCGTGTAGTAAAAACCCCAGTCATCCGAAAGGACCTTGGCAATGTAAGGACCATTAACATCATTGTCAGTTTCAGAAACATCATGCGCAAGGAATGTAATAACTAAGTCCTTCAAATCCTTTGCATTTATCTCTACAATTTGTGTCTTTTCTAGGAATAATTCAGCTAAGGGTATCGTTGGTTTATCTACATCAAGGCGTTTCCTTTTCTTGAAGTCAATGTTGTGACAAAAATCTAAATGATCGTAAAAAACATCGATCTTTCTGTCCCGCTCCTTGTCAATGAAAAGGTCTCTTAATGTTGAGGCTCTTGCAAAACTTGGTGGCACCCAGTAATAACCAAGGTCATCTCTAAACAGGTTAATCAGTTTCCGCTGATGCTTGTAATAAGAAACATAATCAATGTCAGTCACTTCGCGACCCATTTTAATATGCAAATCAGTATATTCAGGACTCTTCAATCTGAAAGCAAGACATCCAATGATTCGAAGTGGTATTCCTAATTCTGAAGCGGCTTTTTCGATTCTCAGGGCTTCATCCATGAAGTCGTCTTCGATTGGCCCGTACTTTTCTGTCACTTATTGATACACCTCAGTATATCATCAACAATGACTCGATGCAGCATTAATATCTTGTGTCGTGTCATTGTGTTATATTCATTTTTTAAAAGTCATATTAAAGTGCAATGATATAGTTATACCATTAAGGATTTAAATTGGCAAAAGAAGCAAGTCGTACAACATCCAGAGGTAATAAAATGAGAATTTTCCTAGCAGCCGATCCTCATGGAAGTCAGCAGACTTGGGAGAAGATGTGCAGAGCTCCTAAAGTGTTCAAAGCTGATGTTGCCATGATGTGCGGAGACCTCACAGGTAAGGCAATCATGCCAATCATTCAAGAGAAAGAGGATAGATGGTATGCACAACCATATGGAGACAAAAAGACCTTCAAAAAACAGAAAGATCTTGATAGATTCATAAAGTTCACAATGGATGAAGGATATTACCCCAAAATCTTGACACCTGATGAACTTGCACAACTTCGAGAAACACCAGGTGCCATCACAAAGCTCTTCCAAGACCTGATGGTAGAGCGGATACAAAAATGGATGGACATGGCTAACGAGAAGATTCCAGAAGAAATAATGGTGGTTGTGAATCCAGGGAATGATGATGACTATGCCATTGATGATGTCATCAAGAACGATGAACGAGTAATTTATCCTCTTCAGAAAGTGGTAGATGTACATGGATATCCAATGATAAGCCTAGAATGGGTCAATTCTACACCTTGGAACACACACAGGGAATGTCCTGATGAAGAGCTACTTGATAAGCTGGAAGCTGAATTTGCTCGTCTTGAAACTGATGACTACTCCAATGTGTTGTGTAATTTTCACGACCCGCCTTTTGATTCTGGACTTGATACAGCCCCTCAACTTGATGAAGAGCATAGAGTGAAAAAAGCAGGAGCCCATGAACTACTTGGTCCTGTTGGAAGCAAATCGGTGAGAGAAGTCATCGAAAAATATCAGCCCCTCCTAGGAATGCATGGTCATATACACGAGTCTGTCGGTTTCCGTAAGATTGGTCGTACGCTCTGTATAAATCCTGGTTCAGAGTATAGAGAAGGGATATTGAAAGGCTTCCTAATCACAATCAAGGATGGGGAAGTTCAAGCAGGCAGAGTGGAACTCTAGTCTAACAATCCAAAACGGAGAGTGTATCAGCACTCTCCATTATTCGGTTTCTGCATCTCTACCATCGTATCACCTATTTCCATTGGAAATAAATAGTAGAGTGCTTAAACTAATTTTAACAAATTTAATCTGGATTGGATTTGAATGACACTTTTGTTAAAGACGAGAAAAGACGTTGAAGATTTAACTACAGGTTGCGCGTTCTTTGGAACTGGAGGAGGCGGAGATAAAAAACTAGGACTCAACATGCTTTATCCTCATGTTGATGCTGGGAAGACTATTGAGCTCATAGATGTAAAGACTGTCAAAAAGGATGACTGGGTAGCATGTGCCTATTACTCAGGCACCATAGCCCCGCCAACTCCAGAGATCGAAGCTTTGAGAACACGTTTCCCATGGGGGTATTTTGAGAAAGAATTAGCAACAGGTCTAGCTACACTCGAAGACCACATGGGAGTCAAATTTGCAGCTATAGCCCCATTTGAGCTAGGAGGTGTAAACACCCCTGCACCTATTGATGCTGCAGTAAAACACGGAATTCCATGTGTAGATGGAGACTATTCAGGAAGGGCTGTTCCTGAAATCTGCCAAAACACAGTGTGCGTAAAAGGGTTCTCAATGGCACCAATGGCGCTCATTGATTGGTTCGGGAACAAGAGTGTAGTGACTCGTGTCATTAATTATGAGATGGGAGAAAGAATATCAAAAGCTCTCAGCGAGGTGGCATGGGGAAGACTCGGAAATGTTGCATTCCCGGTAAAGGGGGAGGACTTCCATGATGCGATAATTCCAGATACACTGACAAAGAGTTACAATGTTGGAAAAATGATACGTGAGTGTAGAGAGTCTGGAGATGACCCTGCAGAAAAGATAGTTGAGAAAGTTGGAGGTTGGGTCCTATTCAGAGGTGAAGTTGTAGGTAGGACTTGGGAGAATAGAGAGGGCTACATGTGGGGAGAAACGGAAATCAAGGGAACTGGAATAAAACCAGGAAAGAAACTCAAAGTCTGGTTCAAAAATGAGAATCATGTGACTTGGCTTGATGGTGAGCCTTGGGTAACGAGTCCAGACATCATTGAGATTATTGATGCAAAAAGTGGGGAGCCTATCACTAATACTGTGATTGATGAAGGAGACATTGTCAGTGTAATAGGAATGAAGGGTGAATCAATCTTCAGAGATCCTGAAGGCCTTAAGGTGTTGGGTCCCCGCCATTTCGGATTTGATCTCGAATACAGTCCAATAGAAGATTTAGTCTGAGATCATGAGGGTCTGTTAGTAAATTTTACAGACCCTCACACATCAAAACTACACCTAATATAAGACGAGAAATTTTCAGCTACTAGTCTTTATCTTAACAACATAGTGTTTTCGAAGTCCGGCAGGTTCCTTTAGAACCTCTATTCCTTTGTAATCGTCATTGAAGAATTTGGTGTGTTGTGTATCTGGATCAATCCCGGATTTTCGCATTAACCTTGCAGCATGATAAATCAATTCTTGAACCCATTTTTGCAGGTGCAGTCGTTCTTTTTCCACAAGGGAAGGATTAGCTTCTAAATAGTTATGAATTTCCCAAGCTATCTTTCGATTATACCACGCACCAACAAGGAAGTTAATCAGCACTAGAGCAATTGCGATAACTGCTAGTGGTACCACATAATCCTGCAAAAATGACCATCTAAACACCCAAGTCAATAATAAGACTGGTGCAACAATGGTCAACATAGCCATTGATCCAAATGAGAAATACTGCTTTATATTGAGCCACCGTTCCACGCCCGGTATTTTAGGACCAATTGCAGCCAGCTTATGCAAGACTTTTCTAATAACAGCCCATTGTTTGATAAAACTTCGCGGCAGTTCACCCTCGTTGATTTTTTTGTCAATGAACCCAAGGTCGTAGGTTCTATTTATTCGATATCCATCAAGAACTGTGAGAAGATTTCGACTGAACTTCAAGTCCAATTCGGCAGGACTAAAATTGAAATCTTCTAAAGTGACAGGAGCTCCCTTTTTGTTTTTTGCTGGTCGACTCATTTGGATTGTCCTCTTGCAGCAGGCTCTTGTTATCGGGTAATTAACATTTGTGATTAAAATTTAAGTCGGGAACCGTCTTGTTTAAGAACCGCCTTGTTTGAAACAAGATGTAACTCACGTGGCTCACAATTCATTGCAAGGTGATTATCTCAATGTCCCAAGACGAACACCTACCTGACCTCGAGTATGTTGGTCACGATCCAACAACGGAAAAAAGACAAGAGATTCAGTTTAATCCGGAATACGCAAGAATCATTCTGACCAAGCAAAAGAGAAGAAGGGATTACCAAGCAGTCTACGATGCTGAATGGAATGAGGTCATATCATTTGAAGTATGCGAAGTCTATCATGGCAAAGATGATGAAACATGGCCAATTGATGATACACCCCCTGAGAATTTCGAACCATTAGGTACCGTGGGTTTGGTCTTTCTATATATGATGCCCTTTGGTCGAGCATTCTTTCCAATATGGGGCAGGATACCCATAGAAGATGTTCCCAAAGTTCGTAAATTCATGGAGGAACGTCTGGATAGAGATTCGTTACCTGGTTTGGCTCACCATGGAACAGCTGCTGCTGTAAAACACACTCTCCGACATTGTGAAATTCTGAATCAGAAAAGAGCAGAGTGGCATGATTGGACAAGAAAAGGACGCATGGCAAAGCCAAATCCGAAATTTGGAGAGAGGGGACCAGACTACTTTTACTGCAAGGAAGGAATGGCAATCGACTTTTTTGGAGCAGGAGAGCAACTCGAACAGATGTCTACATTTTGGCCTTGGAGAGTGGTAAAGAGAATCTTCCCAGATGACAAAGAATTAGTTGTCCGCTACCAGTGGTTCGAGGATTCCTATATCTTTGAACAACAGGTTCTAGAGGATGATGATCGTCATGAGTTTAGTGAAATGGCAGATGATGCTCTTCAAACATATCGTACCTCAGATGATGTTCACGAACTACTTTTAATAAGGCCGTGGTCGTTTCCTTCAAAATTTCATAGAACATGGGATAAACTAGAAGCCTTTTCATCCAAAGCAAGTAGAAACAAATTCCCGCCAGTACATGACTTTCAAGAGGAATAGAGGAAGTTCATTCAAATCAGGGGTGTTTGGGACCTTAAAAAAAGAAATGAGAAGAGAGCTTAAAGCTCTCTTCATATATTTCAAAGATTACTCTGGTGGTAGTTGTCCGAAGATAGCAGACATCTCGATACCCTTGGCCTTGTTCTTAGCACCATAGTACATGTATGCTATTTGTCCAATCAGGTATACTATCACTGTGAACCAGACCTCAAACTGGACATTCGGATCTGGTACATAGGCGATAATGGCATAGAAGAACGCCATTCCTGAAATAAGACCACCGATTGATATCAACGGTATGCCAAGGAATTTCCACGCGCCACTTCGCTCCCACAACGTCGGCCGGTAGTAAGGCAGTGATACCGAAGCCAATGACATTTGCCATCTGATGAAGACATAGGTATACGCCACGCCTATCAAGGCGGTCAATGCCGTGCCGAAGAAGGCCTGTAAGATTGTAGCATAGGCTACTGTACCAAGCGAAAGAATCAACCAGAACCACAGTGTGACGTGTGGTACATGATACTTCGGATGGACACTCGCGAATGCTTCAGGACAGAATCTGTCCATAGCCATTGAGTGCATAGGCCGCGTGACCCACAGAGCATTGCTTGGTGAGTCTAGCACACTCGCAAATATCGGACACAAGATTACAAACCAGGCTAATGGATTAGTTCCTAACGCTATTGCAGCATAGTTACCAAATCCGGGGAAGAATCCTGCGACGCCATTCGCAAGGTTGATGCCATATAGGTTGTTACCCATGCTTGCTGTGACGGCGAATCCAGATAGCAAGAAGAATCCGGCAATACCAGCCCAACCACCAACGTTACTCAGTGGAATGTTCTTGCTTGGCTGCGAAACCTCACCAGCAACGGGCATAATCAGGTAAGGCCACATTCCTCCAACAGTCAGAATGAGTGCACCACCTATGGCTGCGGGGTTGAAGGTTGTATAGTCCGTGAGACCATCGAATCCTGTTGTCGGATCAAAGGCACCCGGACCGGAAGCCCACGAGCCAGGACCAAATACACCATCCCAGACCGTTGCGTTAATGGGAGTCCCAATCAGAATAAGGTCTGAGACTAGCAAAGCGACTATATTGATAATTCCTAGGATAATAACGAACCATCCCAACCACTTAACGCTAAGATAGCTGAAGATGAATCCGATGAAGATCATTATCGCCGCAGCTATAAATAGCCAGACTACGTTACCTTGAAGTTCTGTCGCAAAGGAAACTAATCCAGCGTTTCCGGTAGCGCTCCCGATAACGACGAGACCACCAGCGAATACTTGTACAGCGAAAAAGCTTCCAGTACCTCTAAAGACAGGATTGGTAATCACACTTCGCCATCCTTCCATCACACCAAAAATCGGGCTCAGACCACGTCCAGTGAAGTGGTATGAGGCTCCTGATCTTGGCATCGCGAGCATTAGACACATCAGTGAGATTGCTTCAAAGAATACAATTCCTGAACCGATGGCATACATCGGAAGCAGATGTGCACCTGGATACCAAGAGGATACCTGTGGTCCAAAGTAATGGAACCATGGACCGAGTGTTAGTGCAATTGGAAGAAGAAGTGCAAAGCCCGTACCTACTTCTTTTACTAGGCCGGAGCTCTCTCGCACGAAGAGGAGTTTTTCTTCCTCACTCAATTTGCGTTGTTCTCCTTTTTTTTTCTCTCTCACGACAAGAAAACGAATCGTATCGTGATAACGTTCTTTAGATGTACCCTGATATTTAAACTAAGGGGTGCCTTTTTTGGGGACTTTAAGAATGGATTTAAGAATAATAGTTCCTATTCATTACGGCGTGTGCCTAACCCAATAATGAACTACGTTGTTCGACGAAGTCTTTCGAGAAGTTCCTCTAGTGTCTTCCCCGGACTCTTGAAAAATTCTTGGTCAAGAAGAAGGACTTCTACATTCTTCGAACGAACTCCAGTTCGACTCTCAAGAAGCACATTGAGAATGATTTCGATATCCATAATGTGGACAGGTGGTACAGAGTGAACATCAGGACGATATCCTAGGGCTTCTTTCTTGCCTTCGGGTGTGACGATGCCATTTGTGATCAAAACACCTTGATTTGCTAGATGAGTAGGAAGAGAACCGCGAATCTCTCTAATGAGATCAAGGCCAATTTTCTCGTCGTACTCACATTTCTTTGCATATACAACTACCGGGGACCTGCCACCATCATCTCGCCAAGACGTGAGCATTATCACAGTTCCATTGTAATGACCGACCTCACTGGAGTCCTCAACTCGTGCTCTCACATTAATCAGCACTATTTTAGCGAGATCATTGAATTCATCAAGGCCCAGCTTTGCTATCTGGTGCCTCATCTCTCTGCGAGTCACACGATTGAATTCAGAAGCCTGTGAGGTTACCTCAGAGATTAGTTCCTCATCTACTGCACCCTCGCAGAGATCATTATACTTGTAGAGACCAGGCCCAACACGTTGAAAATAAGCAGGTCTATTGTCCTCCAATGCTTGCTTGCCTTCAATTGATAGAGAGGCAGAAACAGATGCAGGATCTCTTTCAAGTGCTTCTGCGATTTTCTTGTAATGAACCGCTTCAGCTCTTGCATTTTGTGATAGCCATTCTCTCAATGTGGTTTTCGAAGATTTATCAGCCAAATCAATCGCTACCGGTTTTCTGTTTATATGCCCGAGTCTTTGAGGATCTTTATCCATAAGTGGGGGACATGAATGTGATTTCGGAATACCACCCCTTTATGATGTTTGCCCCTACTAAAGTATTCAGGTTTTTTCCTACTGGGTTTTAAAAGTTCTACTTAATGGGTAAATTTAAACTTTAACTGTCCTCTATTAATAATGAGTGGTGCATTAGAAAGTTGACTGAAGTCTTTGTGAAGCTCATGAATAAGGGACTGAAATATGATGAACATAACAGGTTCTCATTTAGTACCGGAGAGGGTTCAACTGTAGAAAAACTAATTGATGAGCTACATGAAGAGTATGGAGAGCGTTTTGCTGTCTACCTTGAGGATACGGAGAATAATGTCCTCAAAAGAGATGCGATTGTAATCATCAACGGAATGAATATGGTTTCCAAGAAAGGTGTGAAGACAAAACTCTCCGATGGGGATCTAGTTGTATTCATGATTGCAGCTGTTGGAGGATGAACGGTTAAAGACCCCTCCCAATCAATCCTCAGGGAAATAATCTGGTTCTAGGATCTCTGGATCAACAATGCCAGCTGAAACAGCCATTATCTCTGCAATATCAAGTACCCGAACATCCAAGTCAGCCTCATACATTCCGTGTGTCAGATTCATCTCACAAGCTGGGCAGATAGTACTCATCAGTTCAGCATTAGTTTCTACGAAATCGCGAATACGCTCGTCTGCGACTTTCTGTGAGTATTCAGGAAACATGATCTTACATCCCCCACCACCACCGCAACAGAATGCATGCTCACGGTTTCGTGACATCTCAATTAACTCTAGTCCGGGAATGGCTTCAAGCACCTTGCGAGGAGGATCGTATATATCACGATAGCGTCCAATCTCACAGGGATCATGGTAAGTGACTTTCTTATCAACTGGTTTGAACTTTAGCTTCTTCTTTTCAACGATTTCAAGTAGAATCTCACTCGTATGTCTAACCTTGATGGGGAACTCTTCAAGTCCAAGAAGGAGAGGATATTCCTCGTCAAATGCTCTAAAGCAGCTTGGACAGGGTGTAATTATCTCCTTCACACCTCGGTCTTGGAGTTTCTTCAAGTATTCCTTTGCATATTCAGTCGTTCGTTCCATTTTACCTGTAATCCAGTAAGGAGTGCCACAGCAGGTTTGTTCCTCACCCAGAAAATCCAGATCATATCCTGCTGCCTGCAATAGTCGAACAAGTATGTTTGTCTTTTCTTTGAATCGATGGCTTGCAAGGCAACCAGGATAGAAGAGCGTTCCTGAGCCTTTCTTGAATTCTAAGCCCTCAGACCATTTGCTATGGATTTTTGGAGTGTCAGCAAAGATGTTACCTGAGGTTGTCACAGTGTCAGCCATTCTTGCTCCATCTTCAGGAATCTTGATTCCTTGCTCGACAAAGTCTTGTCGCATTGCCTTTGTTATGGCAATCACATCGATTTGTGCTGCTTTCTTACATTCCTCTCTGCATCGACCACACATAAAACAACCAAAAATCCGCTCTGCAAGGTCTTCAGAGTATGCTAATTTTCCTTCAAGAATTGCTCGAGCTATTGCCATTCTCCCCCTAGCTGTGGAAGACTCCCAATGTTGAGTGAAGATTTCAGGACACCTGTCATTGTAGTCAAACCCACGACAGAATTCACACCGTCCACAGGCGTAAATCATGTCTTGGTACTCCTCAATCCTCATTGTAATTCCTCCTCCGGTATGAAGATGCCTCGCTGCAAGATATTCTTTGGATCCAATGTCTTCTTCAAGGTCTTCAAAAGTCGATAATAGCCAGTGTCCCGCTCGGCAACAAACCTACGGAGCCCATCACGTCCTCCAATTCCATAGGGAACAACAGGACCACTGAGTGTGATCTTATCAATTTCATCGGCCATCTTGACAAGTTCGACCCATTCTTCAGGTTCTCTGTAGTTTGTCACCATGAAAGCCAGCCAGTCCCTAGGTAGAATCTGTCCGCCAAACCCTGCTTTCATATAACCCCGTTTCTCAATCACTTCCTCTCTCCATACATTGTAAAGGAATTTGATATCATCTATCCGAAGGGAACCAGAACCAAAAAAGTGCCAAACTCCAGTATTGAATAAATCTGTGAGTCCTGTTAGAATCCTACCAAAATAATCATCCGCAGGAGCACGGTCTCCAATTTCTCCACCTAGTTCTTTGAGCTTCTTGATTATCTTCTTCTTTCTAAAGTCTACAATCTCTTGCTCATATCCAAAAATGTCCATCATCAAGAAGAAAACTTCAGGTGCAGTAGGATCACACCAAAGATAGATTCCCTGCATGTATTCATCACCAACATACCTGTTGATGAAGTGGCCAAACTCAATAACATCATCAAGGGTCGGAAGAGTAGCAGTGAGTCTTTCAGATATGTCTGTTGTAGGTCTAATCCTCACAGTAAGTTCTGTACAGACACCAAGTATTCCTTCTGCTCCGATGAACATCCCTGCAAGGTCAGGTCCTAAGCATTGACGCTTGAACTTTCCGGCACTAGGCCATGCTGCTGAGCCAGTTTCAACGATATCACCATTTGGTAAAACCATCTCTAATGTGATAATATCTTGATTACCATGGAAGCCAAATTTAGCTGTAGAGTGCGGACCACCCCCTGCCTTCATGACTGATCCACCAATTGTCATAGCAGGTCCGCCTGCCTCACTACAGAGGTAGGTCAAGCCATGTTTCCGCAATTCATGGTCCAGTTTAGCCCAGGTACAATTAGGTTGAACAGTAACAACCAGATCTCGCTCATTGATGTCCAGAATCTTGTTCATAAGGCCAATATCAAGCAAAATACCAGGTTCTTGAGGAAGATAAGCGTCCCAATGGGATGTGCCACCACCTCGAATATACACTGGAATATCATTATCATTGGCAATCTTCAAAATAGCCTGAATTTCCTCCTTTGTTTCAGGCATTACAACATGAGTTGGCATCTTCTGCTCTGCAGGACTCAAATCTCGACTATAAGGGATCATGTCAAAGTTCTTATCGGTTACACGAGTTTGGTCCATTACCTTTTGTAGAAGAGAAGTAATCTTCTTGATGTCCGGCATGACAAATCGCTCCACTGGTAATCATATACATTGTGTCAAACTGTCTGATTAACATCTACCGATTAATTAAAGACTATGGTTTGAACGAGATTTAATATAGCTTATAAAATTGGAAATATCGGGATAATAATGAAGTCAAGAGAGAGATTCTATGCATCAGTGAATCACGAAGAGCCAGACAGAGTCCCAATGGACTATTGGACAACGCCTCAAGCATATGAGAAACTGAGGGACTATCTCGGCATTACATCTCCTGAAACTCAAGAATGGGGGATTATGTCAACTTGGAAAACATCAGAAGAGCTCCTGAAACGACTCAATATTGACTTCAGACGAGTCTACATGAATCAAGCCAAAGGATTCAACCCAAAGCCACTTCCGGATGGGTCCATTGAAACAGAATTCGGATGTGGGATGAAAAAGATAGGCTTCTATGATGAGGTCACATATTACCCTTGGGCTGAGTTTACAGAGGTGGAACAGGTAGAAGATTTTGAGTGGATTGACCCGGATGATCCAACAAGGATGGAAGGAGTTCGTGAGTGGTCAAGACACCTTAATGAGGAAACAGATTATGCTGTTGTCGGAATGGTTGGAGGACCATGGGGAGTCTTTGAGGTTGTTGCACATTACATGAGAGGATTTGAGAAGTTTCTAGTTGACCTTCTACGAAGACCGGATTTAGCAGAAGCAATGATGGATAAGAGCATGAACCTTGCTGTTGAGATGAATCGTGTTCTCCTTGATGAGGTTGGTGAATATCTAGATATTGTGCAGGTTGGGGATGATTTGGGACATCAGGATGGATTATTAATGAGTCCCCAAAATTATAGGAAGATGGTAAAACCCCGCCACAAGAAAATCTACTCAGACATTCACAAAAGAGCTCCACACGTGAAAATACTCTATCATACATGTGGAGCAATAGAACCAATGATCAATGATTTGATCGATGTGGATGTAGATATTCTTAATCCAATCCAACCATTGGCAAAGGGTATGGACTCAGCAACTCTAAAAGAGAAATATGGAGATAGACTGACTTTCCATGGAGGGGTCGATCTCCAACATGCGATGTCTGCACAAGGAACCATTGATGATGTGAAACAAGAGGTTGAAGCCCGGTTAAGAGCTCTAGCGCCAGGAGGGGGTTATATTCTGGCGCCAGCACACAATATTCAACCGGATTCTACACCTGAGAAAATCCTCACGCTCTATGATTATGGGAAGAAAAGAGGTGCATATCCCATATCGTAATTATGGGATAGGTTTCTCCTTATGTAAGTCGTATGGGTCTTCACCATCATCTAACTTTTCAGACCACCACTCATCAGTTTTTACCACCTCTTCTGCATGTTTGAGAACAGCATCTATCTTATCCGCAGGAATCACTATGACCCCATCAACATCGCCAAAAATGAGGTCTCCTGGATTTACTGTGATTCCTCCGCAGACAATGGATTTTTGGACAGATTCCATATCTAGTCTACCCCTCATTGTTCCTGGGTGAGTACCACGTGCGAAGACTGTGAATCTCATTTTATCAATGTCATGTATGTCCCTAGAAGTCCCATCAACAAGAGCTCCTTTAACACCCTTAGGCAGTGCAATCTTAGTCAGTATTTGACCCCAAGCTGAACAGTCTGCTGCACCAGCCATGTCAATGACAATAATATCTCCATAAACAGCCTCAGTTCCCAAACTCATGAAGGTTTCAAGTTGTTTCTCATCATATGGTTGTGTTGCTGGTGATCGAACAAGTTTGCCAGTTCTTGCGAAGCCAGCCATACGTTTGTTGTTCGTTAGAGGAACTATTCCCCGATCCATACAGACCATGCCTAGCCCAATTGCATCTGCTGCGTCAGAGAGAGCAGCTACATAGAGTTTCATTGTTCGATTGATAATTTCATCTCGTTCGGTTTTCATTTGTCAATCCTTCTCCCAACGGTATATGCAGTGATCATCCCCACGCATCATGCATTTGGGAATGCTCATTCGAAAATCTGGGTCAACTATCTGACCAATCCCCTCGTCAATCTTTGTTACCCATTCACAGATGTCTGGACTTGCTCCCTTATTCTTAAAGCCAAGTAACCAAGGACAGTATGTGACCTTAAGGTCAAATAGCTTCTCAGTAATGTCTGCAATCGACAACTCGAAGCCAAAGTATGGATAAGCTCCGTTGAAGAATTCAAAAATGGACTTATAGTCCCCTACCCTAAGCGCACCCTGTTCCACCGCAGCAGTCCCAAGCTCCAAACCGTGCAACCGATTTGCTTCTCCGAGAATCTTCAGACCATCTTCGCCCCATTTATCCCGAATTGTTTCAATATATACAGTGTGTGTTTCTGCGAGGGTTGTCATGTTTGCCTTTCTAACGTCATCTACACTAGGACCGGGCATGAATTCAGAAATAACAGTTGTATCTTAAAACTCCTCTGAGTGAAACACTGATTTTCTTAAACTGGTTAGACCTTTCGAGAGATTATTAACTGGGTCTGACTCAGATTTTCTTGCAGGTGGTGCAGTTGCTCGCAAAGAGAAACATAGATGTTCCGGCCAGCGAAATCCGAAAAATCTTCAATATAATCATTGGAAGAACAGATGTCCTTGATTTGACCGTTGGAATTCCTGATTTTGAAACACCACAACACATCAAAGATGCTGCAAAGAAAGCGATTGATGAGGGGTACACAACATATACGCATAATGCCGGATACATTGAAACGAGGGAAGCACTAGCTAAGAAGCTTAAACGAGACAACAACATTGATGCAGATCCCAAATCCGAGCTGATGTTAACTGCTGGTGGTATGGGAGCACTTGTTCTAGCGAACCTAGTATTAGTAGACCCTGGAGATGAAGTAATCTATCCAGACCCGGGTTTTGTGAGTCACTTTGCTCACATTAGACTAGCAGGAGGAGTACCTGTTCCTATTCAACTAAAAAGAGAGAATGGATTTGGAATCACGGCTGAAGAGGTCGAATCCAAAATTACACCTAGAACAAAGGCAATAGTTCTGAACTTTCCCAACAATCCCACTGGTGGAGTAATATCAAACAGTGAGCTCAGAAAAATAGCTGAAGTCTGCATTGAGAAGGACATCTATGTCATTGCAGACGAAGCTTATGAAAAGTTCAGATACGTGAAAGAAAAACCGTTATTCATAGGAGCTCTATCAGGAATGAAGGAGCGGACTGTTTCCATATTCTCTATGTCGAAGACATATGCTATGACAGGCTGGAGAATTGCAGCAGCCGCTGGTCCTACAGAGCTGATTGGTGCAATGACTAAACTGCAGGAGCACGTGATTGCTATGCCAACTACCATAGCACAAAAAGCTGCTGAAGCAGCTGCTTCTGGACCACAAGATTGTGTCGAAGATATGCTGAAGACATTCAAGAAACGAAGGGACATCATCACCAAAGGACTTAGTGAAATAGAGGGACTGGAATTAGATCCTCCTGGAGGCGCATTTTATGTCTTCCCCGATGTTTCAGCATATGGTGTCAAATCATATGACTTGGTTCATCAGATTTTGAAGGAAACAAATGTAGTAGCAGTTCATGGTAGTGCATTTGGAGAATTCGGAGAAGGATTTCTTAGACTCTGCTATGCAGTTTCAACAGAAAGAATCAATGAAGCTTTAAGCAGATTGGACAGTTATTTACCAAAATTGTTACAATAGCTTGTCAGATGCGAAAAGTAATGAATAGAAAAAACAGTAGGTTTGGAGATGACATTCCGGAGTAAAAAACTCAAACAAAGAATGCTTGATTCTGAGCCTACAA
>JBHLPA010000018.1:0-10051 GCA_048939935.1 Promethearchaeota archaeon
ATCGCCAATCCGAAGGCAACAAGAATCCCTATACCAATTACCAACTCAAGAAGAGATGGAAGTACAAGGTCCCCCCAAAGTGGCCATGTACCCATTGTCATCAGACCTGCTCCAGTTATGGGTGACTGACCAGGTAGCCCTCCTATAGGTTGACCTCCTGGAGGATGGCCGTCTGCCGGTCGCCCTCCAGGAGGTTGCATTCCAGACACTGGACCTGCAAGGAGATAATAGAGAGCAATGATTGCGGCTAGTCCGAACAAGGTTAGGAGATATGCTTTGATGTTGCCCTTACTCAGTAAGCGCTCTGAACTCGGGTAGTTGTCCATTGATTGTTCATTAGCCGACATTGCAGGTAAGAGATTGAGGGAAGAGTATATAGTGGTTTACCGAAATCATTCCAGTTTATACCCAAATCTCTACATAATTGGGGTCAGTCGAGACTGATGTAGAGGAGCACACCAAGCGCGAAGGTTGTGAAGATGTCTGGCATCATAGCAAATGGGCCAAGACCTTGAGCTTGAAATCCAAACAGAACATGAATGAGAGGATTTGAAGTTAGAGCGTACATGAGGAGTACAAACATCACGATGATGAGCCCCATAGTGAATTTGGACTTGACCTGACGATAGATATCATAGTATATTGATATCATCGAAACACTGAGGACTGCATTCACCAGTGAAACCATAGTCTTGACCTTCAAGTAGATGTCCATCAGAACACGGTCCGGCTCAGGAATTGGGGGGGGTTGTGTGTGGGGTGATAGAAGCATGAAATTGGCTAGCGTAAGTCCTAAGACTGCCACAATTGCCGCAACCACTGTGATTGTGAGAATCACTGATGTCTTTCTATTCAACATCTCATCATTCTTATTCATCATTGTCACCTATACTACTTTTCCCAATTTGTGCCCAAATCTCTTCAAAACTCTCGAAGTTTGCATCGATTTCGCTTGAGAGAAAGAAGACCGAACCGTATCCTTCTCCTTGTTGCACCAAGACATCGTGCTTCATCAAGAAATCAATATGATGTCTTATCGTCTTGTAGTCAAGATTCAGAAGATTCGCGAGCTGATTGGCATTATACGGTCTATTGTGTAGGAGGTTTATGATTCTGGCTCGGTTTACACCACCTCGTGTGCCAGCAATCAACCACCAAAGGAGCCTTTTCGTGTTCCTCCAATCTGTCGCGCTCATTCATCTCGGGATAAAAATCCCTTGTCCTTATAGATTGCTATTGAAGGAGGATTTTGATTACTGAGAAAAAGGGAGAGAGGAAGACTCTCTTTCGAATTGAATGTTGAAACTCCATCTGTTTCTCTTGCCTGTTGCAGGGAATAAAAGGTTGAGCAAAGCTAGAACCCTTTCTTGGTATTCATGAATGCATTAAGAAGAAGGGCAGCGGAAGACTCTCTCGATTTGAAGACGAACAAATATGGAATGGTCCCGAATGTCATTTTGGCGCTGGCATTTGGGACAATTAAGTGATGTCGAATTTGTTTCATTCGATGAATAACGGCACTACGCGATAGTTGTGCGCCTCGACGTAGCCCTTGCTTGTAAGCTTCAAAAACGGACTTGTGGCTAGCGAGAGAAATGCCAGATGCATTAGGGGCATATGAATGGGCGATCCAAGTTCTTCGATACGAGCAGTGAGCTCGTCCACCTTGGCATTACAGGCTTCGACATTGTACTCAGAGATGAGCCCTGCAATTGGAAGCGCCATGGTACCCAACACTTTGCCTTCATTAACCACAGCAACGCCTCCCTGCATCTTGATCACTTCATTGCAGGCAAGTGCCATATCTTCCTCATTCGTACCCATGACTATCAGGTTGTGAGTATCATGCGAAACCGTTTCGGCCACGGCTCCGCCCTGCATTCCGAATCCTTGCACAAAGCCCTTGCCCAATTCTCCTTCGCTGAGCTTGTATCTGCCAACGACGCACATCTTGAGAAGGTCGTTGTCCAAGTCAACGTGCACCTGACCATCCTTCACGGGTAGTTCCATTTCTCTGGCTTCTGACAGATTCTCATATTCGATTAGTCCTATGACTCTCGTCAAGACCTTACTCTTTCCTTTCGGCGAAATGAAATCAAAATTCTTGGCAGTCAATTTAGGTGGGATATACACCGACTTTTTCACGGAGTCTGGGTATACATAATTTGTCTTGACTTTCACAAGCATGTTCCCCTTTGCGGCTACTAGCTTTCCCTCAAAGTATACTCGTTCCATATCGGTAGTCTTCCACCCATTGACGCCGATATCAGAAACAATGCAAATGTCGGCGAGCTTGCCTGGTGTGATACTTCCCAAGTTTCTGTCGAGATGGTAGTGAACTGCAGGATTGATGGTGCCCATTTGCACCGCCTTTATGACATCAAATCCCTCTTCCATCGTTACTCTGATGCTATTGTTGATGTGTCCAACATTCGGATTAAGCAGATCAGGAGGACACATGTCATCTGTGCAGTGTATGCAGAACCTAGTTTCTAGTCCCGCTTCCTTCACTCCGCGTAGGCACGCCCTTAGGTTGTGCTGAGTTGATCCTTCACGCATGAGAATGTACATACCACGTCTGAGCTTCTCGATAGCCTCTCCTTCGTCGCTTGTTTCGTGACAATCACTCGACCCAGCAATAAGATGTGCCGCCAGCTGTGGTCCGAAGAGGAACGGGGCATTGCCCTGTACGACCTTTCCCTTCTGCATGGCGGCCACTGCTGAATCAATCACAAGGGGAAGGATATGTGGTGCATGCTTCATGACCAGGTCAACATTCGTGAAGCCCTGCACCTCACCAATGCCGCCCACCTCAGGATATTCAAGGAGTTCGCGGATATCTTCCCTGGTGACTTCAACACCAGGTGTTTCCAGTCCGGGGCAGTCTGGAGTCAATGATGGCGGGAGCATGAATACCCTTTGTGGTATCTTTGTGGAACGAAGCTCTTCAATCATTGCAGTGGTGCCCACTTTACCGACGGCATTCACAATCTCATGCGGATCAGCGAACAGTGTAAGAGTACCAGTAGGGACTGATGCCTTAGCGAATTCAACTATTGTCAGCATTGCACTCTCAAAATGCATATGGCCATCGATTAAACCCGGAACTATATACTTGCCCATGCAATCGATAACATCTGTTTTGCTGCCTGTTGTATCTCGAGCGTCCCCCACTAATACAATCCGGTCCTTTTTAACGGCCACATCGGTGTGGTGCTCTATCTCTCCAGAACACACGTTAATCACGTTGCCGTTCTTGAGCACCAAATCGGCTTTCTCAAGGCCCAGTGCCGCTTTGACGAGCATTTCACGATAGATTATCTCTTTCTTGGACATTCTGGATACCACTTGAATAATACTAATTTTAAATGAGAACAAGACACCTTAAAAGATGCACGATTCCATGCCAAGTTATTTGTAACATATACAAGAAAAAGCCTCAACTTATAACACTGATTCGGCAAAGAATATATATGACAAAGCTTGTGAAGCAATCGAATTACTTGGATTGTGATTCCAATGGAGTCCGACATACACGTGGCATTTCAGCGTCTTCTTGAAGAGGCTAATCTAATAGTCGATGATTTGGGCGGGAAGAACATTCCTATACGTATCATCGGTGCCCTCGCCTTTTACCATCAGTGCCCTAATCATCGTGGGCTGTATGACCGAATGGCCAGAGTTCCCACCGATATTGATTTCGTTGCGTACTCGAAGAATAGAGGTGACATAACCAAGTACTTGGAAGCCAAGTCTTACGAAGGTCTTCAAAGGCTTAATGTCCTATACGGCATGCGGCGTCAGATTTTCAAAAACAAAGAAAGCGGTCTATATATCGACATCTTCTACGATGCCCTTGATATGTGCCACAAAGTCGAGTTTCGAAATCGACTGCATCTTGATTCCCTCACAGTTTCTCTGACCGACCTCGTATTAGAGAAAATGCAAATCGTACAAATCAACGAGAAGGACATCAAAGACTGCATTCTGTTGTTCTTGGAACACGATTTGACCGACGATGATGAATCACTAATCAATGCAGGATATATTGCCAACGTACTCTCAAAAGATTGGGGGTACTATTATACAGTCACAACTAATCTCAGTAAAATCAAAGGGTTTCTCGCGCACTACGATTGGATTCCTGCTGATGGAGAGCGTAAAGTCATGGAACGAGTGAATCGGTTGCTTGCAGCAATCGAAGATAAGCCTAAGAGCTCAAGGTGGAAGATGAGGCAAAAGATTGGCACGAAAAAACAGTGGTATCAGGATGTCGGTAGCGAACATGCAGGGGTAGTACATCAAGATGGCACTTGGACCACACAAAGCAGCAAGGACAACGCTGGAGTGTAGGACAAATGGCCAAAATGGAACGCATCTATTATACCTGTGATATCCATGGCTCAGAGATGACCTTTAAAAAATTCCTCAATGCCGCTGAGATGTACGATGTCAACACCATGATTCTCGCAGGCGATCTCTCAGGAAAAGGGTTCGCTCTTGTTGAACATGATGGGCAAGAAAACTACAAGACAAAGATCTACAATGAAGAATGGACTGCATCTGGATCTGAGCAATTTGAGATTCTCAAGAGAAAAATGAAAACTCTAGGGTTCTACTTCAAAATCGGTACGAAGTCTGAGCTGAAGGATTATTTTGCAAGTCCAAAGTTATGCCAGGAGGAGTACGACCAACTGGCTTACGATAGATTGGCCAATTGGATTGAGAGAATGGAGGAGAAGTTCAAACCTTCTGGCGTCAAGATTTATGTCCTTGCCGGGAACGATGACTCAAACAGCATCAAGCAAACCCTTGGGTTGTCTGACTATATCATCGATGTTGAAGACCAGATAGTCATGATAACTGAGAGCAACGAGATGCTCTCCGAAGGTCACTCAAATCCCACCCCATGGAACACGCCAAGGGAAGTATCTGAAGAAGCATTGGCCAAACTCCTTGAATCGAAGACCGAAAAGCTTGAACATCCCGAAAGAAGCATATTCAACATTCATGTTCCGCCTATAGACTCAATCATCGATTCAGTGACAGATATAGATCCTAAGACACTCAAGCGTGACCTCAGAAGAATAAAGGGCGCTGGAAGTCAAGCAGTTAGAGAGGCTATCGAAAAATATCAGCCACTTGTAGGACTACATGGACATATCCATGAGTCTAGGGGCGAATACAAACTTGGATCCACAGTTTGCCTGAATCCTGGCAGTGAATATGCGGAAGGCATCCTGCGTGGTGTCATTATTGCTGTTGATGACAAAAAACTACGAGGGTATCAATTCACTGCAGGGTAGACTTAATGTCTTACACCAAAGGCAATTTGGACGTTAGTCCACATTAGAATCGTGTCCTAGGAGGCAAGAAACCGTCGAGCAAGTAAGATTAGGACACATCATACACCCGTAGTAGGGCAACACTACGATTTGTAGAACGTTGAGCAAACCATTGGTATAATCTGGATGAAATTTTAACTTGACCACGATGTTTTGTTCCTTGCTCAACTTCTCGGAGTTGTTTCCGACTAACTTTTATACTTGATTCATCTAATCATTATCCCTCCTTAAAAGGAGGTGTACTATATGGCACAACCCGAAGTATTCATTCGAGAGAAGAGTGGATTCACGCGAACAATGGGCTTCGCCGATGCATTGATATTCAATATGATATGTATTGGCTTTTTCACAGCGAGTCTTTTCTCGTTCCAACTAAGTCCGTTTGCTTTTCCGGGAGCCAACATTGCTGTTACATTTCTCTTGACAATTCTATTGGCTTTACCACTCTATCTCGTTTGGTCCTCAATGAGTTCTTCAATGCCTAGGACTGGTGGTGACTACATCTACCAAAGCAGGATCGTTAGTGGAGTCGTGGCATTCTCTGCTTCGTTTTCATTCACGATATTCTGGCAATTCTGGTATGATGCCTCATTCGCCATCCAAGTTACGATTCAATCAATCGTGCCTCCAATCTTGAGAGCTGGTTATATATCAAACAACCCAGCTCTGTTAGAACTTGGCGCAGCAGCGGGGTCGGAGATGAGCATCTTTCTGATTACAGTAGGTGTGCTAGCTCTGGCTGCGTTAGCGGCGTCACCGGGACTGCCCTTCTACGTCAAATTACAAAGACTGCTGTTCTTGCTGACACTTGTTGGTGTAGCGGCAATTCTCTTCATTTACGCAACTGCGACTCCATCAATCTTCCAAGCGAATTTCAACAGCTTCATGGATACCTATAATGGTACATCCGGAGTTGATTGGTATACAGATTTCTTGAATGCCGCCACGGCGGCAGGCTTTGTGTTGGTTGATTATAACTGGTTGGATACACTCTTAGCTGTACCCATTACTCTAATGTGCATGGGCTATGGGTTCTGGACTATCTTTGTGTTCAGCGAAGTTAAGCGAGCCAATGACTTCAAGCTAGCCACATACCAAATGGTTGGTGCGCTTGTTCTTATGGGCCTTCTCTTTGCTTCACTATACTTAGTAATGGTCAACGCTGTTGGCAGGCAGTTCTACGACGGGCTTTTCTATCTATACTTCATGGGCGACCCAATAGTTGGAAATATACCTCTAGCTAACCCGAACTACATCTTCTTGGCGGACATTCTTACAGGTAATAACATGGCTCTGAGTCTGGCGCTTGCTATCGGTACAGCCGCAGCTGCATTCTGCCTCGTGACTCAGATCGTTATTGTTATTTCAAGGATGTTCACTGCAATGACATTCGACAGGCTTTGGCCTGCCAAGCTGGGTTATGTTGGAACAAGATGGGTATCACCCATATATGCAAACTTCATCATCTTCTTAGTCGATGTGGTTTTTGTTGCGGTTGGTGTATGGTATCCGACCTTCATATTCTATTCTGGAGCTGCAGTGTTGGGTGCTTGGCTAGGATATGTCGTGGACTCAATATCTGCAATCTTGTTTAAGAAGAAGATGCGGGATGTCTATGAAGCTTCAGCAGTATCTAAGTACGAGATTGGTGGTTATTCCCTGACAGCTATTGTTGGTTGGTTGAATCTAGTATTCTGTGCTTTCATCCTGGGTGTCTACGCAGTGTTTTGGGAGTACATCCTGGGTCTTGCTGAGTTCGCAGTACCAGGTGTTCTGCTTGTGATTTCTGTCTATATAGGTTCTGCACTATACTACCTCTTTGTCAAGTGGTATCGCAAGAGCCGACAAGGCATCGACATCACATTGGCATTCAAGCAGATTCCGCCTGAATAGTCCAATAAAGGAGCAGAGTAGACTTATTCTTGCTCTGCCCCTCTATTTCTTTTTTAAATCGAAATCAAAATCAAGGTGGCATTACGGTCTGGCAGATATCGTATTCTCATATGACTACTGTGGTTGCTCAAGAAGAAGCTGTCATTATTCCTCTTCTTTTGATGTCTTCTTCTTTCGGCGTTTCTTCTTACTAATTCCAACCTTTGAGTTAATGTCAAGGCGTGGATCCTCTTTTATCACTCGCGCTATTACCTGGGTCTTACTGCGCTCTACTCCTTTGGTTTCCATGATGGCATCCAGTGTGCTCATGAAGGCTTTACGGTCTTCAGACCTAGTGAGGACGAAGAAGTCTTGATCCCCCAAGGAGTAATAGACCGCCCAAACCCCGGATATTTTCGCAAGTTCTTTCCCAACGGTGTTATAGTATTCTGGTTTATAGGTGGCGAATATTCGGATGACCGTTATGTAGTCCATACCTACTCTTTCAGGATTTATCTTGGCATAGTACCCATCGATTATGCCCTCTTTCTCTAATCGCTTAATGCGATAATGGACTGTTGACGCAGGATGCCCGACTCGATTGGCTATCTCTTGGAGCGGCGTTCTGCATTCTTTTTGAAGCTCAGCTAGAATCTCAATATCTAATTCATCTAAGTTAGTTCTACCCATGCTTATTCTCCACCCAAGTTTTGATGAAGTGTGGTAAGCAAACTGAGTCATTCATGACTATTGGATGCTCCTAAAAGCTGCGATTGCAAATGCAGCAAATAAAGATTCTTGTATAGACTTTCGAATAAGTGGGGCGTTTTTTTGCTATTCAATAAATCATGTGGCCATTTTATCGCATAATGTACAAACAAAAAGATAAATACCTGAATACAGTCCAATATAATTCATATCGGATTAGATGGTGTTAACTAAAATGAGAAAAATCATCGATCTCAGTATAGACATAACGAACAACCATCCAGTATTTCCTGCCCACTGCAAAACTCACATTTGGACATGGGAAACGATGGAGTTCACGAAGTCATTGGGATTCACTGCACCGTTCCATGCAGAGGCCATCCTAATGAGCAGTCATGGTCCAACTCATGTTGATGCATTAAATGAGTATGCAGACCCCAATGATGATAGTGTAATGGATGTCTACAGGATTCCTCTCGAATGGTGCTGCAATGACGGAATCTGCATTGATGTTTCACACGTGAAACCAAATACATGGATTATGCCTGATGATCTAGAGGAAGCTCTGAAGAAGAGCGGTCAGAAAATGCCCAAAGGCGGCACTCTGCTGCTTCACACAGGTCACTATGAGAGGAACTTCGGAGGTCCCAAGTGGCTCACGGAATATGCTGGGCTAGGAGTCGAGGGTTCAGAGTGGATTGCTGCCCAAGGTATCAAGAATGTCGGCGTTGATGCTCCAAGCATCGACAAGGGTGATGATATGGCTTGCACTGCACATCCGATGTTTCAGAAGCTGGAAATGCTCAATACAGAGAATCTATGCAATCTTGACAAAGTTCTCAACAAGAAGTTTTGGTACATCGGAATGCCATTGAAGATCAAGGAATATGCTACAGGCTCACCCATTCGTGCAGTGGCGATTCTGGAACAATAAAACAGAAAGGAAACCCTCAGGGAGAAACATCAGAGATGACAGAGAAATATTACATCGAAGTCGATTATGTTGACTGCTGTGGCTGCAAGCTATGTGAACAGGCCTGTGGCGTTATCCGTGGTGAGGGAGTAGTCAGCCCCGGAACAGCACGTATCAGAGTCGAAGTACGACCGACTCTAGGCGTAGATATCCCCTTGGTCTGCCAGCACTGCGAAAACCCTCCCTGCTATGTATGCCCACACGGAGCAATGTCCATCAACAATAAGAGTGTGGTGATCATTGATGCTGAGAAATGCATTGGCTGCAAACAGTGTGTTGACATGTGCCCCTTCGGTGCAATCCAGATTCATCCTGTGACTAGAAAGGCAATCAAGTGTGACTTATGCGGTGGGAAACCCAAATGCGTTGAGGTGTGCCAAAAAGCACACCCTCCGGGTGTGTTACGGTATGTCAAGGTTTCTGATGCTGGGAAATTCGCTAGAAATCGATGGGCTGACCGCCTAGAAACGCAAATCATCGCTGCGATGCAGTCCCCTGAGGTCCGACGCCTTGAGAAACATGCAACATCTGCTGAGGATCTCAAAATGGCTGCTGAAAAAGGAGATGTGGCATGAATGGCTGACAATGAATGGTACGGATGGGCTGGCACGATTCTTCGTGTGGATTTGACGAAAGGAACCGTGAAAAAACAACCTCTGACAAAAGAGATGGCCTATAACTACGTCGGTGGCCGCGGCTTTAACTCGAAGATACTCTACGATGAAGTGAAACCGGGTACAGACCCGTTGGGTCCTGATAACCTTCTAATATTCGGGACCGGACCTGTTACTGGAACCTGTATTCCGAATAACGGTCGCTTCACAGTGTCCACCCTCTCATTAGTCACAGGTGGTCTAGGCGACGGTAACTCCGGTGGTCATTTTGGTCCCCAGATGAAATACGCAGGATATGATGCAATCGTTGTAAATGGTATTTCACCCAAACCTGTGTATTTGTTCATAGATGATGACATGGCGGAGCTACGTGATGCATCTCATCTCTGGGGCACAGATGTCTGGGGAACAACTGATACCCTGATGCGTGACCATGGAAACAAATCCATGTCTGTGTGTGCGATTGGTCCTGCAGGAGAGAATGTGGTAGCGGCATCATGCATCATGAATGAGTATTCCAGAGCTGCCGCAAAAGCAGG
>JBHLPA010000018.1:10061-15704 GCA_048939935.1 Promethearchaeota archaeon
TTGGAGCCATCATGGGTAGTAAAAAGCTAAAGGCAATTTCAGTCTATGGTGAAAAGGGGGTAAGAGTCCATGACCCTGAAGAGGTCTACAACAGCACTATTGAATACATTGATCTCATAGCTCGAACTGACAAGTGGTGGTTTGAAACCTTCTCCAAGTACGGAACGCCAATGTTCGTTGATCAGTATAACCATCTTGGTGCTTTGCCCACTCGAAACTGGAAAGAAGGTACCTTCGAGGAAGCCGATAAGCTAGGCATTACCCCTCTCTACGAAAAGTACGTCAAGAAGAAGCGAGGTTGCGGAGGCTGTATCTACCACTGTTCTCCCTGGTACAGAATCGACGAGGGCCCATTTAAAGGCTGGGTGGGGGAAGGCGTTGAATACGAAGCGATGACAGGCTTTGGCAGCAAGCTCGGTTGTTCCAATCTTGAGGTATGTCTTGTTGCCGGCTCACTCTGTGACAAGTATGGACTTGACTACATTAGCGCTTCAGAGGCAATGGGTTGGGCATGGGAATGCTACAATGAGGGGCTCTTGACAAGGGAAGACACTGATGGTCTGGACCTCTCATGGGGCAATGATTCTGTAGTTCATGAGGTTCTCCGAAAGCTTGCATACCGAGAGGGCAATCTTGGAAAGTTGCTTGCTTTAGGAAGCAGGAAAGCAGGAAAGAAGATTGGAGGAAAGGCCAAGTACTACTCCATGACCATTAAGGGGCAACAAATGGGCTCGATGGACCCTCGCGTCGTGACAGCTTGGGGTGTGGGCTATGGCGTTTCGACCAGGGGTGGAGACCATCTCCGTTCGCATCTGGTCTGTGAGTATATGTTCACTCCTGAGGAGATGGAGAAGTACATCGGCGACGCCCGTGCCTCCGACAGGTTCCACTTGACTGAGGCAAAGGCCGACCTTGTACGATGGACTGAGAATGTTCGATTCTTGAATGACTCCCTAGAAACATGCAAGTACATCAACAGAGGTTCTCCTAGGTCCTATGTCGAGTTTCCATATCGCTGGCTTACTGCGGTCACAGGAAAGAAGTTCACTTATGAAGGACTTCAGGTTGTGGCTGACCGGGTGATGTCTGTTGAGAGAGCCTTCAATGTTCGCGAGGGAATGGATAGAAAAGACGACTATCTTGCGGAACGCTGGTTTAAAGAAACACTGCCAGATGGAGCCGGAAAGGGCTCGAAAATCGATAAAGCGATGTATGATAAGATGCTTGACCGGTATTATGAGGTTCGTGGATGGGATAAAAATGGCTTACCCAAGAGATCCCACCTTAAGAAGCTAGGACTGAAGTATATTGCTGATGAACTCCAGAAGATGGATCGTCTTGGAGAGGAGGCATAGAGGTGTCCGAAAAAGAGAAACTCTACAAGGCTATCGAACGGGCAGGTCTTCAAGATGGTCTAATTGGCCGCAGTCATGGACTGATTCTGGAGGTCCTGAAGAAAGGTGATTTCTGCAAGAGTGAAATCTTCGATCAGGTCAAAGGTAGAAACTACCTCACCGCTCCACAACAAGTCATTCGGGCAACTGATCAGCTTGTAGAGATACGAGCTACGAAGTCAGTTGGCACCCGCAAGACAGTCTATGCTGAAATTGCAGAAGAGGAAGAAGTGTATCAGATCACTGAGAGAGGTAAGCTTCTTCTCGATGAGCTTCATGAGCAGTTCGAGTCCTTTGACCGCGGATAGTGTATAGGTAATATGGGTACCAAGTGTCCCCATGAGTTTTTTTTTTCTTTTGACAAAGCTAGCTTGTATACATCAGTTTGAACTCAAATCGTTTGAAGCCCATCTCAAGTTGCTCTTTCTTGAAAGTGATCTCATTATCTGAGGTCCTAGAAATATCTGTCAGGAAATGTGCGTACGTTTCTCCTATTTTGTAGCCATCAGGAAGCTTTACGGTATAGAAATATGTTTGGACAGGATCTGGGGGAACCATCCATCTCCTCTTGAGTACGCCACTCGAAGGGTCCCAAGAGTCCTGAAGTTTACATTTCAAATTCACTTCCCGTAACCAGCCGCCCTTGAAGCTGTTGGTTTCAACACGCCAAGTCCATCCCCATATTCTAGGATCGTAATCAACTATGTGATCTAGAACATTCACATCCTGAACCTCTGCACTATATTCCTGCGGCTCAAAAGGAAGCATTACCACAATCTCATGATATGAACGGATCTTTGAGGCTGGAAACTGAGTGAACATCTGTATATGGCAGTCAGTGTCAGATTCATCCTTTCGGAATGTTTCTGTGATAATGAGTTTCTCCATCATGGAAATTCGCCGTTTTCGACTTTTCATTTTTTATAAAGGTTTTCAGGTCGGAAGAAAGAAACGAAGTGAGGCGGATGGGCTCTACATCACCAGAGTAAGAACTGCCTTCTGCACGTGAAGACGGTTCTCAGCCTCGTCATATATGACTGATTGGGATCCATCCAACACTTCACTAGCGATCTCGTGGTTTCTGTCGACGGGGAGGCAATGCATCACTATAGCCCCTTTCTTTGCCAGTTTCAAAAGGTCATTTGTGAGAGTCCAATCTGAGTATTTGTCTATGATTTGTTGTTCCTTTTCCGGACCGTGCTTTCCATAGTCCAGAGTGCAGTGTTGACGCATGTAGATAATGTCTGCATCCTTTAATGCTTCTTCCAGGCTATCTGTTTCAGTGTAGCTGCATTCACAGGTTTCAGCATTGCCCTTCGCCTGCTTTGTGATGTCTGGATGAAGCTTGAATTCAGGGGGTCTGACAAAGGTGACATCCATGCCAAAACGTGGCATTATTAGAACATTCGAATTCGGCACAGCGGAAACACGTAGCGCATCAGGTGAGTATGCCCATGCTTGAACATACTTGAGTTTCTTGGTTTCCTTGAACTTCTCTCTAATTGTCATCAGATCAGCCAAGGCCTGGCAAGGGTGGTAAACATCAGACTCCATGCTAATTACAGGAATTGTGGCATGCTTTGCATACTCCTGAATTACCTTCTCGCCTTCACCATACTCAGGGAAATAGATTCTGATGCCAATGCCATGACCATATCGACTCAGCACCTTTGCTGTGTCAGCTATCTCTTCAGGAGCTCCCACATCTCCCGCTCTCATGGTCTTTGGATTGAGGTAGTGTGCATGACCGCCTAGCTGGGTCATAGACGCTTCAAATGAATTTCGGGTCCGAGTAGAGGATGCATAGAAAAGCATGAAGAATGTCTTGTTCTTGAGATAATCCGTGGTGATTCCGATTCGGGATTTCTGTTTAAGATCGGATGCAAGGTCCAGTACACGTTCAATATCCTCGACGCTCCAATCTTGACATGTCAATAAGTCACGATTCTTGAATGGATTCATTCCTAGCTTACTCCAAATAGTAATTGTCGCAACATTTCGACTTCCATGTCTGATTGCCAAATTTGTCAGCTATAGGAATCGAATTTGCACACGAATAGGAATTCTGCCGTAGGGTATAGAAAAGAGTTGCGGTTAGCCTGAATACTTTACAAATGCAGCTCATACATTCAGTAAATCAGCCAATCCGGAGCTTCAGTTATTAAAATTTCAGCGACTGTTATCCTTCCATTCAACTTTTAAAGGTCGAGCTGTTTCACATATTGGACAACTAAGAGGACCTGAAGACAATGCCAGACTATGCCGGCAGACCTTCCAAAAAGCGTAAGAAAGAAATCGAAAAAGCTAAGAAAGAAGAAGAGGAAAAAGCAGAAGAGGAGAAGAATAGCAAGAGAAGACCGACTAGAGTGATGGGCGTCCCCATTCTGGTCGTCCTTGCTACAATACTTCACCTTGTCAGTGCGATTAGTGCTGTGTTCTTCCTTACGATTCTACTTGGAATACTTAATGCGTTACTGGTTCTCATTTACGTATGGGTTGCCTACAATATCTTCATAATGCGTCCAACTGCATGGGCGTTGTCGCTCATACTCAACTGCGGTCTGGCCATCTTCAATCTTTTCTACTTGGTAGTGTTTAGCCTTATGGTGAACTTAGTCACTGTCATTATTCTCGTCTTGCCAAGTGTGCAAAAAGAGTTTGGTCGCTAGGAGGCGCGGAGAACTGTCTAAATGTCACCAAATGAATGGATATTTCGGCAGATTCCTTCCAAGGATCATAATGTTATAGTATGGGGTGATTAATGTGCGAGGGTATAGACGCTTTCAGTCAAAGAGAATTGGCCCGACAGGTATTACCGAAACTCAGGAAAACCTTGCTATTGAGTCTGTAGTGGAAATAATCCTTAGGAGGGAGGTTCTTGCTGCTTTTGTTTGTACTCCTGGCTTAGAACGCGAGCTTGCTCTTGGCTATATGATATCCACAGGCATAGTATCATCCGCCGCTGATATTGAGGGTGTCACGCTCAGAAACATGAGAGCTAAAGTCAAGCTTCGTGAAGGTGCAACCATTAACCTAAACCATGAGTTCTCTCAAGTTCGTCGCTTCATGTCTACTGAATGTTCAGCACCAGAGATGCTAATCGAGCTTAGGACTGGTGGGAGAATACCAAAGGTTGAAAGCGGCCCTGAGATCAACTTCGCAGAGATAGTAAATGCCTCTGAAATATTGCGGGACTATCAAGAGATTCACAAGAAGACTCGAGGAACGCACGCGGCATTGATTGGGGACACGGTCAGAGGTAAGTACTTCGTTGCAGAAGACATAGGAAGACGCAATGCTGTAGACAAGGCAATCGGCCTTGCAATCAAGGACGGAACAGATATGTCGGAGTCGTATCTCTTCAGTACCGGTAGATTGACAGCAGATGTTGTGAGTAAGTGCGCTTGGTCATCCATACCTTTGCTCGCCTCGTTTGCAGTTACGACAGATGCCGGTTTCAAGTTTGCTCAAAAAGCAAACATTACACTAGTGGGATTAGTGAGAAGACATGCCTGTCGCCTGTATAATGAAGCGGCTGCAAGGCTGGTTTTGTAGGTTTCAAGGTGCTAGAAGGGACTCCTGAAACTGATCATTTCACAAAATTCTTCGAGAAGAACCCTCTTTTATCAGAGAAGAGATAGGATACGGAACGATAATCTACCTTGAAGGTCCTCTCATCTTTCAATATTCGCCGATTAACACCATTGCATGAGTACTAATCCTGTTCTTGCTATGGTCTAAAGGACTAAAACTAGATAATGCAATATTTAGTTAGCAAAAGGTTTAGCTTATTCGCATGGTGTAAGAGATGGAAAGAGATTCTTCCGACGGGCTGACTGATGAAGAACTCGAGTCGCTGCTAAAGGGGAAAACTCAGAAGGTGTACTTCTATATGCTTCGCCACTTACGCCCATTGGGCATGAGAGAGATACAACGAGGATCTGGACTCTCCAGTCCCAGCCTAGCGATTTATCACCTTGACAAACTAAAGAAACTCTCTTTGATTGATGTGGATGAGAATGGTCAGTACTATGTGATTCAGGAGTTCAAAGCGGGTTTACTCAGTCTTTTCGCTGGTTCAGGTAGATTTCTGGTCCCACGATACTTGTTCTACTCTGTGTTCTATATTGTTGTTCTCATAGGTGTAGTTATTTCCATCCCTATTTTTCTAGACTCAACTGCGCTACTATTGGTTGCAGTCCTGATTTTTGCAACACTCACATCTTGGAGAGAAACCATCAATGTATGG
>JBHLPA010000278.1:0-3861 GCA_048939935.1 Promethearchaeota archaeon
AGGCCGATGAGATACCCCAAGATGTCTTAGATAAACTCGAAGTTCATAACGGTGATTTCCTTGAGGCATTGAAGGAAATTCAACCATCTGCTGTGAGAGAGGTCTTCATTGAAGTCCCAGATGTGAAATGGAGTGACATCGGAGGACTGGATACTGCAAAACAGGAGTTGAAGGAGGTAGTAGAATGGCCTCTGAAGAATCCTGAGTCATTTCGGCGACTGGGCATTACACCACCTAAAGGAGTCCTAGTCTTTGGACCACCAGGATGTGGAAAGACACTTCTCGCTCGCGCTGTGGCAACGGAGAGTGAAGCGAACTTCATAAGTGTGAAAGGTCCTGAACTCATTTCAAAATGGGTCGGAGAAAGTGAAAAAGCAATTCGTGAGGTCTTCAGAAAAGCAAGAACTGCCGCTCCAGCTATAATCTTCTTTGACGAGATTGATGCTTTGGCGCCTACTAGAGGTGCTGGAGATGGACCAGGTGCAGTGCACAATCAAAGAGTGATCAGCCAACTTCTAACAGAGATGGATGGTTTAGAATCGATGAAGGATATTGTTGTCATTGCCGCCACGAACCGCCCTGAATTGATTGACAAGGCGCTCTTAAGAACTGGGAGATTCGACAGATTTGTGTATGTGGATGCTCCAGATGCTGCGAGCAGGAAAGCAATCTTTGAGATTTATACAGTCGATATGCCAGTAGCAGATGAGGTCAAGGACAAGATTGACAAGCTAGTAGAGATGACTGAGCATTATACCGGTGGAGACATAGAGGCAATCTGTAGAGAGGCAGGTATGAGAGCAATGCGAGAAACTCAAAAGGAGGACTTCTCCTGGGATGACTTCAAAGGAGTTACTTGGGAGAATTTTGAAGAAGCAGTAGCTGCAGTTCACTCCTCAGTCACAAAGGAAATGCTCGATCGATATAGGAAAATGGATCAGACTCTGCGAAGAACCACTGAGGTAGACTCTGCCACTCATTCAATGTTTGCATAATCGGTGTGAAGAAAATGGCTCCATGGAATGCAATGCCAATGACGAACTTGATTGTTTCGATTGTGAAAAAGAGACGAGGCGTGATTCTGGACGACGAACTTGTGAGAGCTTTGAAAAAGGAGTTGGGGGCGGAACCGAGTGAGGGGGAACTCAACGATGCTCTACTACAACTAGAGATTAACGGACTGGTTCATGTCAGCCAGATAACCAAGACAAAACGTCGAATTGAGATCATCACTGAGGGAGCATCCTTCCTCGCTGTTGATGAGGACTGACGACAGGTGTATTCCCAATGAAAGGAAAGAAAGTCCTTGCAGCGGGAAAGTTCGATATCTTGCACCTTGGACATATTTCCTATCTCGAACAAGCAAAAGAGCTCGCTGGAGAAGATGGAGAGTTAGTGGTGGTCATTGCTCTAGACAAGACTATAGTCAGAGAACGTGGTGCCCCACCAGTGTTTCCAGCAGAACAGAGACGTAGGATTGTGGAGTCACTGAAGTTTGTTGATACAGCCATAATTGGACTGGACACCGATGACCACACAAAGATTGTAGCAGAGATCAAGCCTGACATAGTTGCATTAGGATATGATCAATATACTGACACAGCTTCATTAGAAGCATACTTTGCAAGTAAGAATCTAAAGACCAAGATTGTGAGGTTGGAAAAACGCGATGCTGACGGGCTCTGTTCTTCCACTTTAATCAGGAAGCGCATTATCGACTATTATCGCGAGAATGGAACACCACGATAGTTCATCAGATGATGAGTTCTCCCCGAGCCTCTGCTTCACGAGTGATCTTGAGCTTCCGTTCTCTTCGATCAAACTCCCATTTCCACAGAAGATAGATTAGTCCTCCTAGAACAAAGATGAGGCCTACACCAAGAATAGTACCCTGTCCTTGTGGAAAGTTTTCGATGAAGTCTGGTAATGGATATGATATGAAATAATTCCAGTTACTGAACAGACCAATTAGGTAGATGAATCCAACAACCACCAACTGCTTCATGTATCCTACTGCTTGGTCGTCATCATCAAAGAGTAATACAACCGGTGCCAACCAATAGAGATACCACGGCATTATCCAACGAAATATGAAGAGTATGGCTGGCAATAGATAGATATAGAATGGTTTTAGTTCAACGAGTTTCATTCGAAGAGATTTCCCTTCGAGGTCTTTCTTTGATGGTAGGTATTGTCTAAACGTGAGTAACATGAAGAATACATAGAGGAACAATGGAATTGCCGCAGGAGGCCACCAGTAAAATGTTGTTGTTGCTGGAGGGGAGGCTCCAAAATCCGGTGTAGCCCATATCAGTCCTGGGAACATTGGATTCACTATGTAAGTACTATAGCTTGAAGTGTTGAGAAAGTGGGAAATAAGTGACTCAAAACTGGCTCCAAAGAAAGACGGAATCACAGACATTGTCATTGATGCCAAGAACCAAATTGATGACGCAGGATTAATCAGGAAAAACAGTGGAAAAATTACAACCGAGTAGATTTTTGTCTGGACACTCAACCCCAGAGTAAACATTGCCTTGCCATGCTGCTTCTCCTGCCAGAGTACTAGTGACATCAACATCAAGCAATCAACGAGCGGTTCAAGTTTGCCACCGCCTGAGGACATAAGTAATCCATAGACGAAGTAACCAGCGAAGAATGCCCTGGCCCACCGTCTTGTCTGGAGTTTATCCTTGAGAAGAATGGAGATTAAGACTAGGTTTAGATTGAAGACAAGAGCGAGTAAGAAGTTAATCCATAATGGTTGTAGCCCGCCTTGTCCGGGAAACAACCACGTAGCAACTGCAAAGAAGATCAACCCAAAGACCGGATATTCATACGCGATTCCACCAAGGTAAGCAGGTAACACATGGTTTCCGTCATTGTATGGATACCCATAGTCCTCCTGCATTTGACGAGCGAGGGTAGTATCATTCAGAGTGTAAACTCCAAATCCGTAAATCCAGAAAGCCTCACCATACATCTCATTTCTGTTACGGTCTCGCTCAATGACTAGAACATTGGCAATAGGGATAGCGATTAGCGATATTGCAAGCGTGAGCACTAGGTACTTACGATACCTGTAGATATGCAGACTAATCGCGGATAACATTTCACGCTCAACCGACGGTTCTGTCAAAAGCTGAGATAATAACCTTGCTGTTACAAAGTAGAAGTCTTGTCGCTATGCAAGATAGGTTGGGCAAGGCGAGTTGTCACATTTCAGGCAATTTGTGCACTTTTTTTCGTCAACCTCTATTTGTCCATTGTCTAATGATAATGCACCATGTTCGCATTGTGGGATACATGAGCCACATTCTTGACAGAGAATGGCTCTTCTTACGGCTCGTTCAACCTTCTCCGTAAGTTTCTCTACAGTCTTTTCGTCCTCTCCTCGAACAACGACAGAACCAGAGCTGAAGAGGGCTATACTGCTCTTGCCGGATGTAGTTCTCAATGCACCCATTTCTTCAGATAGTTTTGTTTTTCCAAAGATAGGAAGGACTTTTGAAACACGATTCAGGTCGATACCGGAGGAGAATGCTCCTTCTAAACTAAAGCCAGACTTGGTACAAGGTGCAACTCCTTTTGTCACTTTTAGTTCCATTTGTTCGCCAGGACTGGTTCGATCTGGCTCTATATTCAGTCCAAGTTTGTTGACTAGGTCCATCTGACCTCTTGGTAGCTTTTTCCATCTCCAAAAGCCCATCTCAATCCATTCATCGGGGAATCCATACTTTGCCGCCCATTCTTTCATCTTCGATTTCCATTTGCGATAATACTGTGGATGGGTTTCCCGTAGGCTTTCCCATTCGGCCAAGGGTGATGAGGGACAAAGATAACATCCCATTCTGTGGTACC
>JBHLPA010000019.1:0-15649 GCA_048939935.1 Promethearchaeota archaeon
GGGGGTCACTCTACTCCCCAAAAATTGGTGTTTTCGAAAAATGGAAAGCTTTCTAGAGATAGGTCCTTTTCAATCAACCACAATACAGTCACTTGGTGAACAAGTTCTGTCAGATGATTTTCAGAATCCGTTGAGGGGTTGGGAGGCGATCAGACAAGCACTTTTTTCATCGATAGTCTATCCACTTTCTCATTACAAGCACTTGCCGGGGTAGAGATATACCAACAGACCGAGGTTTCTAAAGTGAGAGTCTATGTGAGGACAGTAGAGGAGCTTGACAACTACCTCAGACCAATCTTCGAACGAATGTATCTAGACATCGAACTTGATTTCATACCACTCATGCATGAGCTTGATATATTGAATGAAGTGTTTGGTCGAATTGTATTGGACTATCCTTATGATATCAATATATCTCTCGGGACGATGCCCTGAGGAAGCTGACAGCAGACAGACTTGCATACACCAAGAATGCCAGCCAGATGATTGCAGTAATGAGCAAGAAGTTGGTCTTGAAGAAGAGCTCGACTACAAGAAAGAGACCGATTACAAAGAGGTTTGAAGCTCCGCCGATTGTTGTGTCATTACTCACCTTGAGAGCGAACTTCACGATATACATGATGGCAACAATTCCTAATGAGACCCAGTTGATGAATGTCGTGAACAACACTGATTGGTTCATGAATGGTATGGTTCCCACTGGGGTCGGAATTGGTGGGAGATAGAGAATCAAGAACACAATGAAGAGAATGAATTCTCCAATCCGGATTCGATTTGTGGGTGCCTTTGTATAGACCTCACCATAGAGACCCTTGTCATATTGCTCTGCTCCAAAATAGAGAAAGTGTATTGGTGCACCAAAGCTGAGTGCATTTACAAGACATTGTGCAAAACCATAGACAACCTGCAACCAAAATGATTCCCATGTGTCAAGGATGTATTGCCACACCACTATGTAATTTGGTAGGAATTCAAGCATGACAAAGGTTGGAAGAATACAGAGGGCAAGAGCCCCGAGAAATGCAAGTAGAGCTCCGATCTTTCCTCCTCCAAACTTACCAACGCCAATCCTAAAGAACACAGTTCCTGCCACATAGAGTCCTAGGATTATTGCTAGGGGTGGGGTAGTCATAGGAAGGACAAAGAGCATCAGAACGAAGGCTGCATTGATGCCATAGAATACCCTCCATCTGAGTGGCACGCTTGAGATGGTCTCATCCATGATATAGACTGTGTTTGCCAATCTATACCGCTGATAGTAGATGAGTCCTAGCCAAGGTGTAGAGAACACAATAGGAACAGCAAGATGATGGAAAAGTAAGTCCAGCAAGGGATTTCCAAATGGCGTCATCTGCGGAATGAAAAACATGAGGGCAAAGAAGTAGATTGGACCGACAATGGCAAGGATGACAACTGCGAAACGTGTGGCTAACCAATCCGGACTCACGGTGACCTCTCCATGCATTCGTTTTCTTGATATGATATAAGTGTACACGAGATTTATTTGGACTTGTATAATGCCTCTAACCATTCCACTGGAACATTAGGAACTCCAGTGGGATAGGTGTGGTTCGCGTGTACAAAAGGAAACTTACTGCGTCTAGTTTTGTGAGAAAGAGCAAACTAATCATCGGTCTGGATCTCGTTGCTGACATGGCTGGAAAGGAAGGTCCTGCTGTGCAAGCAGAGAAGGACCGATTGGAGAAAGAGGCATTGAATATTGTGTCTCAAACAGCTGAGCATGCCGTTGCTTTCAAAATAAACAGACAGCTGGTCTTACCGGTTGGCCTTTTCGAAGGAATTCCGAGAATCATAGATGCTATCCATGATGCTGGAATCACCGTCATTGCTGATATAAAACTGAATGATATTGGAAATACGAACAAACACATTGCCAAGTATTATTTTGATGCAGGGTTTGATGCACTCATCGTGAATCCACTCGTTGGAATGGAGGGTGGACTGAGTAGTGTCTTTGAGATGGCGACACCTCGGAATCGTGGTATCATCACCCTCTGTTACATGTCACATCCAGGAGCTCGGGAAGGATATGGTCTCTATGCGGCTCCTGATGCTAAACAGAAGACAGAACCCCTCTATCATCACTTTGCACGAATTGCAAGAAAATGGGACACTGACGGTGTGATTGTTGGGGCAACTCATCCAGAAAAGATCACGGAGATACGAGAGGTCCTCGGGACAGAGATTCCCATCATAAGTCCTGGGGTTGGAGCTCAGGGAGGTAGTGCAAAGACTGCCATTGATGCAGGAGCTGACTTTGTCATTGTAGCTCGTTCAATTGTGGAGGCTGAAAATCCCGCTAACGCCGCAGCAACGATTGCCGCCGAGATACGCTGACATGTGCGAATGCACATTATGGACGCTCACTTCTGTACATCACGTCGCGGAAACGTTCAATCAATGTATTGTCGCATTGGAAAAGGATAAAGGAGTATCTTTAGTTTTCATGTACAGAAGTGTCCATGCTTCACAGCCTAAGAATCAGCTGGGATTCTTTGGAGCGGGTGCATTATGGCAAACACAATAGGCAACGGCTATAGCTTTGCTACTTGGACTAATTTTATCGAAGAGTCTCAGATAAGATCTCTTCTGAAGTATAAGGTCAAATACTACTTCGCTGGTGGAAAGCCCGGAATTATACCGACTGATATCTTTGCAGATATCTTGGCTGACCTCAGTGAGAGGTATAAGGCAGACCCTAAATTAGCTCTTGAGGATCTAAACTATGGTCCGACCGGAGGTCAACCTTGGTTCCTTAAGACACTTGCAAAACGTCTTCATGATGTGAGAGGAATCCACATTGATTGCGAAACAGAGGCTGAGTGTGTCTCTATCACAAACGGATCACAGCAAGCGCTCTATGCACTACTTGATACACTGATAAATCCCGGTGATGTGATAATCACCCCCTCTCCAGCATATCTTGGATTTCTTGTTCCAGCTGTGAAGCTTGGAGGGCGAGTCATTACGATTCCAACAGATCTTGATGGGATTATTCCTGAAGAGGTAGAGAAGGCAGTTGAAATTTCTAAGAAGAAGTTCGGTAAATGTCCAGACATGATATATGTAGTGCCCGACTCCGATAATCCAAAGGGCACAACACTCCCCTTCAAGAGACGTCAGGCTCTTTTTGATATTGCTGAGGCAGACGACATACTACTTGTTGAGGACTCAGCATATGCTGAAATCCAATTCAAGAAGAATCCAAAACCCATTAAGACCTTAGACAAGGAAAACGAACGTGTTGCATATCTCGGAACTAGTAGTAAGGAAGCGGCGGTTCTCAGAGTTGGTTACTCAGTCCTTCCACCAAATGTGAGAGAACAAGTCCTCAAGGATAAGGGTTACCTTGATCTATGCACAACCACACTTGTACAACGAATTCTTGATGAATACTACAGCAAGTATATTGATGAAGCAATGAAAGCGGCTATGCCTAAGTACAAAGAACGTTACGAGGCCATGGCAAAGGGGATTGATGATTCATTTCCTGCTGGTGTAAGGACCGATCCCACTGGCGGCTTTTTCATTTGGTGGCAAAGCAAAGAGAAGAAGTTTGACGCAGGGGAGTTCATGGAACGAGTCGCTATTCCAAATGATGTCCTATATGTTCCGGGAGTAGCATTTTATCCAATCTCAGGTCATAGACTAACCAAGGACGGGACGGACATTAGAGAGAGTCTTCCAGAGCATAATACAATGCGGCTTGGATTCTCATATGCTCCTCCTGATATCATCTCTGAAGGTATTAACTATCTTGGACAACTCCTCACAAAAGAACTTGGTTAACTCAGATTGAGAAGTTTGCAAAAACAGTGGCACCGTTCTTCATAGGTCCAACATACGCCCGTTCATATGGTCCAAATAAGTCTGATAATCCTGAGTTTATTGCCCACTCTATCCACGCCCATGTTGATTCCTGCCCAAGTTTATTCTCTGTATACTGTCCAAATACCCATGAGAGATATCGTTCTAGATCTAGTTTTTGAAGTTGGAGCTTTTCTACTTCTTTTCCAGATGCCCCTTTGATCTTCTCAGATGTTTCTTCGATACTCTGATTTAGAGACCTGTGGGTATCAAGAATGACATTCTTCAGCTCAGAAAGATGTATGTTCATTTCTTCAAACTGGTTTTTCCTTCTGTTTTTGGCTAACTTTCCTAGCAAGCTAAACATCTCTCTACGATGAAGGACATTGAATCCATCTTTCTCTAGACTGTTACCTAGCTCTTCATTCCATGGCGTATTGAAGTAGACTCTTGGATACTTGATGAAGAGTGGGAAAGGTATCTCCATTGCCTTGGCTGAGGGGATCACCTGTGCATAATACGCAGTTTCACCTGGTCCTCCAATATGCGCAACAGTAGGAATCAAGGTGTCAATCAGCACTTGTCTTGTATCCACTCGCGGTGATAGCTGCTTTGCAATCTCACCCAAATACGGACTATCAACTGAAGTTTCAATCTCGACAGTTTCTGAACATAGTGGACATTTTCCAGTCAATACTGCTGTGGAGCCAAGTGCCTCATAATGAAGCTCTACTCTACTACTTTTGCATTCTGGCTTTGGGCACTCGTAGAAGAATGGTACGTAATCTGGGCCTCTCCGACCAATACCGGGATTATAGCCTTGAGCTTCGATTAGATCGGTCATCTCATCAAATGTCTTGAGAAATCGGTCGCGATTCTCTTGTGCTAGTAGGAACTCCATTCCCTCAACAAGAAGCTCCCGAATCTCATGGTTGGAGGCTGGGACAAGAGGAATACCAAGGTCTCCAATCACATTGAACAGATTTCCTAAAATTCTCTGAGACCATTCACCAAGCGTATCAGAGTTGATGAAAGCTTGCCTGACAACCGATAGCGATTGTTCCAGTCGTTCCTCGAAGAGCATACGAGCGTGTCGATCCATATTCTTGAACATCGGTCTATAATTGCTACGGATATCCTCTTCAACCTGAAGGAGCCAGTCCTTATCTGGAAGGGGGAGAACACTCACCGGTGAACTCTCAAACTCCTGTGGGACTGGCAAGCTAATGAGGCAACCTGCATGACCCATTAACGGTGTCCGGATGTTGGTCAATTCTGATTGTACAATATCATAATCAGCAACACAGAAGAATGGTGACAGTGGCATTTCATTTTCGGTTGCCAAAGCTGCAACCTTCGTGGCTGTTGCCGCTTTGTTTAAGATGTATGTCGGACCTCCCATTGCAACAGTCTGATGAGCTGATTCTACAGCACCCCTGTCAATAGCTTCTATGTTGTCCTTGACCTTGGGTGTCAACGAACCGAGCTTTTTGTTAATCTCAATGAGGGTTTTCTTGACAGCTTCCATCTTTTCTGGAATGTGCCATAACATCTCCTTATACGATTCCAAGAGAGGTGGTGCTCGCTTAGCGAGAGCATCTAGAGTCAGTGGTGGTGTATTATAGAACTTATCAGCAAGATCTTTGTTTTCGCCCGTCCAGATGAAGTTCTCATAGATTTTGAATACACTGGGATTCAAGTTGAATTGCACTCCTCTTATTTCGATGCTGCGTCCTTGAGTACTTTCTCATACATTGTCACAATCCGGTCTGCTGAAAATGACTCCTCGACACGTTTTCGACCAGCTTGTCCTATCTTCTTTCTCTTTTCATCATTTTCAATCAATTCGATTATTGCCTCGGCATACTCTTCCTGGTCAAATCCTTTCGTCACAATGCCATCCTTTCCTGGACGTACTAGCTCCGGTATTCCCCCAGCTGGTGTAGTTACGACAGGAAGATTGCATGACATTGCCTCCAATAATACCAAAGGCATACCTTCCAATGTAGAGTTCAGGAGGAACACGTCTGCTGAACACATGATTTCTTGCATGTTACTCTTTACCCCAAGTAAATGGACATTTTGACATAGGTCAAGAGCTTCAATCTTTCTCTCAACCTCGATGCGAGTGGGTCCATCTCCTGCAATAATCAGCCGCGTCTTAGGATAGTGGTCTACTACAATCCTCATTATTTCTACGAGGTCTACGACCCGTTTCACTTTTCGAAAGTTGGATGCATGTAGGAGTATCTTCTCCTCTGGATTCAGTTCTATTGCTTCCTCTTCTTTCCTAAGACCAACACACCCACTCTCAACATAAAGTCGAACACCCTCAAGGGGTGAGAACTTTTGGAGGTCTATGAAGTTTGGAATTACATGAATCTCTCTCTCAATTCCTAATTCATCGTGAGCCTTTTTCTTAAGAAATTCAGAAACTGCTGTGACTGCATCAGCATTTTCCACTGTATGCTTGACGACTGGTTGATATGCTGGGTCTTGCCCTAGTGTGTGGACATCAGATCCATGCAAGGTCACTACATAGGGTATCCCTGAAATCTCTCTTGCCATGTATGCAGCCATTGCATGTGGTATTGCATAATGTGAATGAATTACATCTAGTTTCGAATCTCTTACGGTCTTAATAATCTTGGATGTGAGTGCCACGGTATACGGAGGTCCTATTGTTTTGAAAAGAGGATAGTCAAACCGATCTACCAAGTCAACGTGAACATTCCTTGTCTGCTCCCACATAAGTGAAAAGGGTCTTTGGTAAGTTATGAAGTGAATAATGTGATTCCTTCTTGCCAGATCCTGACCTAGGCGTGTAGCTAAATAGCCACTACCTCCCACTGAGGGGTATAGATTGACTCCAATCCGCACATGGTACACCTGCAATCATGTTGGGCAGGCAGTCCCTTTAAGGAGAATGGTTTGGACAACAAACAGATTGCCAAACACTGATTAGACTGTGTTTTGAAGGTGGACGCATGAACAGTTCAGATGGTGATTCAATCCTCGTTGTCGTGGCACATCCCGATGATGAGTCACTCGGGGCTGGAGGAACAATCAGACGGCATGTGGAGTTAGGATTCAATGTGTATGTTCACTGCATGACCGGAAATGCCGAGAGAAATGAAGAGCTGAAAGACGCATGTGGAATTCTAGGTGTGAAGAATCTATTCCTGAGTGAGCGTGATGACTTTGCCATTGGTGAGGAACTCACAAATGAGGTGGTTGGAGCAATTTTGAAGTCACGACCCACAATCATCATCACTCATCATCCCTCTGATTACAATCGAAATCATCAACAGTGTTCAATGATTGTAAATCAAGCAGTAGAGTGGGCATCTCACACGACCATCTTTGATGATGCTCATCGGGTGGAACGCATCTATAACATGGAGATCAACACAATGATTTCAAGACCCAATGTTCACGTCGACATAACCGAGTCTTACCCAAGAGCCTTAGCTGCTCTTAAGAAACACAAGTCTCAGATCAAAAAGGGCGATAATTTCTATCTGAAGTTATATGACGCACGTACCAAATTACGTGGTGTACAAGCAGACTGTGAACGTGCTGAGGCCTTCTCTATAACTCTCCCTGAACATGCTGGACCTTTTTATGAGAAGAACAGTGTAGACCGTCTGATTTAATCCGATAGAATTTTCTACTCACCACTAGCTTTTCTTCTACGGGCTGCGAGGAGCTGCTTTAATTCACCCATCATTGTCGTCGGACCGCCTGGAGTTCCTGCTGGTCTGGGTCTTGGCGCGGGGGCTTTTGCCATCGTTGGGATTGATCCTCCTCCAGCGGCTGCTGAAGCTGGATCTGCAGCTGCAGCAGGAGCACGAGACGCCATTGAGGACATCCTATTCTCCAAGGCATCGACTTTACTCTCTAAATCCATGAGAGATATCTGGATGTTTGTTATGGCTTCTGTCAGCTTTGTAGTTATGATGCTTACAACTTCCCCCAGTTGTCGAATCTTCTCTTCATTGGGGTCTTTGAGTGCCCACTCGAACTCATCCATAATCTCTGCTTCAAGTTCTTTCTTCTCATCCGGCATTGTATTGACCCCGTATTCAGAATGAGAAGCTGAGGTTCCGTTATTAACCTTATTTGCATCTTGAAATGCGCATTGAACTATGTTGTTGCTATAGTAGTACTAACTACATCTTCAGTAATTCTTAGTATATCTTCAACGCGCTCGTTGGTCTGTGCTTCACAAGTGATTCTAATCACTGGCTCAGTCCCTGAAGGTCTGACAAGAACCCACCCCTCCTTCAGAGTGATTCCAAGCCCATCGACCGTAAGAATCCCCTTAACTTCCGTCAACTTCTCCGGGACTACTTTAGCAAGGGTATCCATCACGCTCTGTTTCTTATCGTTTGGACACTTAATTTTTGACTTTCTAAGAGGGTATTTTGGAATAGCTGTTATCAGCTCGCCAAAGGATTTTCCAGAGGTGGCCATGAGTTCCAAGACCTTGCATGCTGCGAGAAATGGTTCAGGTGCAAGATGCGCATCAGGGAAAATGAAAACACCACATGCTTCTCCTCCAATGACAGCTTTTTCTTTCTCCACTCTGATAGCAACCTGAATATCCCCCACCGGGGTCCGTACTGTGTTTCCACCAGCTTTCTCAACGGTTTCATCGAGCACAAGTGAACTGTCAACAGTGGTGACTACAGTCTTGTTTTCCGATTTTCCTATTGCTTCTTGCGCAAATAGGGAAATTGTTCGGTCCCCTCTGATGATTTCTCCACTCTCTGTTACAAAGACAACTCTGTCAGCGTCTCCATCATGTGCAATCCCCAGGTCCGCCCCAGTCTTCTTGATCATCTGAATGAGGTCTTGAAGGGAATCCTCATCTGGCTCTGAGCGTCTTCCTGGGAAGTGCCCATCGAGTTGTCCATTGATAGTCACGACCTGGCAACCAAGATGTTGCATCAGATATGGAGTGTGTACACAAGCCGCACCATTTCCGGGGTCTACTATAACACGGAAGGACTTCTTTTGTATAGATGCGACATCGCACCGGCTGAGAAGATATTCAATGTGTTCTTTGACTGCTGTTTCAATCTGAGTTTCTTTGCCCAATTCATTCCATTTTGCTGTCTTAAACTTCTTAGAGTCGTAAATTGCTTCCAGTTTGGCCTCTTCTTTCTGTGTGAAACCCATGCTGGTCTTCGACCAAAACTTTACACCGGTGTACTCAGGCGGATTATGCGACGCTGTTATCATGACTCCCGCATCATATTCCCCCTGCATTGTCATGAACGCAAGGGTTGGTGTCGGGATGATTCCTGCACGCACAACATTGACACCTGTTGACATGATTCCTGCAGTCAATGCATCAGCTACCATGAGTCCCGTTGTACGTGCATCACGGGCAACGAGAATAATTCCTTTACTCAGGTAAGTTCCCACTGCCTTTCCAAGATTGAGTGCCATCTCCAGATTGAACTCATCACCATAGACCTTTCTTACGCCTGTTGTGCCAAACAGTTTGCCTGTCATGGAGGTCACAGGTCTACTCGATACGGAAACAGAGAAAAAGATACCTACTGAAGAAATTGTACTTTAAGCAACAAAGCTCTATATTGCCAACTCAGGTTGATTGGGCATCATGCCATTCTTCGAGCACAATGGGACTAGATTATTCTACGTTGATGTTGACAAGAGGAAAGACAAGACCTCTGGAATCCCTCTCGTCTTTGTGCATGGTGCGGGCTCATCCCATCTTATCTGGGCTCTTCAGATCAAAGCCTTCTCTACGGAACATCGTATAATCGCCTTAGACCTCTCAGGACATGGAAAATCTGACGATGTCAAGGGCGACCCCTCAATCGAAGCGACCTTTGCTGGAAACCTCGCGGCGCTTATCAGCCATTTAGAACTCGACAGTTTCATTCTTGTGGGTCACTCGATGGGCGGTGGTGTGGTGATGGTTTACACCTTAAGGGAGAACGTTGTGAAACCCAAAGCTCTCGTGCTTGTTTCTACATCCTGTGATTTAGACCTCTCAAAGCTTCGAGTAGGACTGATGAAAGAAACAATCCAGGACCGGATTTACTTCTTCAAGAGCCGATTGTTCGAACATTATACAGAAACATATCAGCTGAAGAAACTGGACGATGATATGAGATTGGCAAATCCCCTCGTAATGACCAGAGACCTTGCGGCATGTAGTAAATTCGACATCACAGATAGATGCGGGGAGATTCGCATTCCTGCCTTTGTGTTGGTGGGTTCCAAAGATGATATCATCACACCTACAATGGCTGCAGAGTTCGAGAGGAAGCTCCCCCGGGCTGACTTTGCAATTGTCAAGGATGCTGACCACCTTCCCATGGTGGAACAACCCGCGGAGTTCAACCGACTCTTCAAGAAGTTCATTGAGTGGGTCTATGAGAATTGTTGAGTGACTATGTCTGTTCAATTACCATTGTAATTGGTAGGTGATCACTAAAACCATCTTTGTCATAGTTATTCTTTGCAGGGAGTCCCATCCGCCTTGGTTGCCCATCTTTCATCATTCTTGGTTCACTATAGATTTGCACAGAGTTCACTTTGAATGAAAATGTCGATTCTCCGGGCATAAAACCTTTGGAAACAAGAAATTGGTCCAAGATGTAGGGCTCATCATCATAGTAATAGGACGCTTGCGTTCCAGTCAATGGCCACATGAGGTTGAATAACCAGGGTACTGTTTTTGCATTCTCTACCTTCTCTTGCACCACAGTACTCTTAGCATATTCCTTCAGTGCTCTCTCCCAAAGAAGTCCGTTGAAATCTCCCATCACAAGGACTGGAGGCCAACCTCCATCTCCATGAATCTCCTTGATTCGTTCAAGCCAGTAGGATAGTGTTTCAGCCGCAATTATCCGATACGGCTCGCTCTGATATATGCCAGCTGAGCGGGCATACCAATGATTTGCAATGAAGATGATTGGCTTGTTAGGTGTTTCCTTAGTTACTAGATTCACCTGAAGAATGTCCCTAGTAGGGGATCGTTTCACAACTTCATGAGAGAATTTGTACTCACCATCTACAATATGAGGTTCAAACTTCTTTTTGTCATAGATGAATGCAACATCAATACCCCGTTTGTCTGGTCCAGGAATCAAATCCACTTTGTATTCTCGTGCTTGAATTCCTATTTCTTTAACGAGATTATTCAGCAGTTCCTCATTCTCCACCTCACACAGACCAATCAAATCGGGTCCGGCATCTGAATTCATTTTCTTGATTACAGAAGCCAGCGCCGCCATTTTGTCCTTCACGTGTTGTTCTGTCCACCCTTTCAAGTCCGACTTAACTGCATTGGCAACTTTTCTTTCTCTGTTTGGCGCATCCTCTTTGTCAAAGAGGTTCTCCACATTCCACCACGCTATGAAATATTCTGTCAACTATTATTCCCTCCGTCTGGTCCACGGTATCTTCCCATTACCACATTATTGACTTAAAACCTGCGAATCGTTGCGTAGCCCCAATATAGATCATTTCTTTTCATGCGCAGACACATATACTAATTATATCACTCCAGTGCTTCCATGAAGAAAAAGGAGAAGATCCATATGTCAGAAGAGGTTAGTTTATCAAATAATATTGACAAACTTTATGAATCTGAGCTGGGCCCAAAGGAGTTTGCGTTCATCCACGCTGGATATGCCGGGATTCTATTTCGGACCAAGAATTCCGTTGTTGCTATGGACCCTGCTGACCTCTTCTCCAAGGTCAAAGACCATATTATTTCTCTTGACCTTATAACCTACAGCCATAGTCACAGTGACCATTTCAATCTCGGTAATGCTGTTGCTCTGCAAAAGAGTACCAATGCCACTATTATTAGTGAGTACAATATGGTGGAGGATCTCCGAAAAAGAATTCCTGCGGACAAGGTCTTTTCTGGACCTGAAGTCTTTCAGAAGGTGAGAGATGGGATTAAGTTCAAGATTGATGGGATTCGAGTCGAGCTCCACCGAGGTGTACATCCGCGACAACTAGCCCAGTTTCGTCTGTCAATTGGTGGATTGAAGGTCTTTCATGCTGCCGATTCAGGTTATTGGCCTGTTGGCATGGATAAAGTGGATGTGGCTTTTCTCCCCACTGGGAATCCGTCTCCAACCTGTCATCCAGCGGTGGCATTAGCCATGGCTATGGACATGAATCCAACATTTGCTGTAGCAGTTCATGGTGAGGATGAACAACATCAGAAATTCAAGGAACTTGTTGCCCGCGAGCTACCTGACACGACCTGTGTCATTCCCCGTGTGAATGAGCTTATAGTCCTGACCAGACCTTAGCTTCTTGCCTCAAATTCATCCCATGTCAGCATCTCTATACCTAGCCTCTCAGCCTTTGCGACCTTGCTCCCGCCAGGCTTGTCACCAGTGACCAATATTGTCAGGTTCGTGCTAATAGAGAACGACCACTCGTATCCCTTTGATTCCACGTACTCTTGGACCTCTTTCTTCGTCATACCCTCTATCTTCCCTGTCACATAGACTCGTCCTCTGGATGTTTCGTCAGTTTTCTGTGGGGTGGGGGAAGATGATTCATAGACAATCTCTACTCCTTTTTCTATGATGAGTTTTGGTGTTGGTTCGTTGAATCCAGTAATTATGTTCCGAGCAGTCACATCCGATATTCCTTCTAACTGAATGAGCTGCGACACTTCTGCTTTCTGGAGCTGTTCGAACGATTTGAAATTGTTTGCAAGAACTTTACCCATCCGCCATCCTATTGTTGGAATCCCCAGAGCAGCGATGAATACATTGAACGGTATCTTTCGTGTAGCTTCGATTCTCGCTTTAATCTTCTCTCCGTTGCTCCCCAACAGCTCCACCAGCTTCTCCTTTGTAAGACTTGAATCATAGAGGTCTGCTGGCTCTTTCACCAGTCCCTCATCATAGAGCTTACGAACACTCTCGGGACCAAGTCCCTTGATATCTACAATATAGACCCAGTGCATGATGATCTGATGGTCACGATCCGGACAGTTCTCTGACGTGCAAACCAAGTTCACACCAATTCTCTTGAGATGCGCATTACACGATGGACAGACATCAGGAAGCGAGGCTGACCGAGGTCCTTTCTCCTCAATACTGATGATTCTCGGGATGACATCACCTGACCGTATTAGAGCGATGGTGTCTCCAACAGCTACATCCATTGCCAAGAGGAAGTCTGCATTATGAAGGGTTGCTCTACTGATCGTGGCACCCGCCACCTCGACAGGCTCCAATTCCGCGACGGGGGTGAGGGCTCCTGTCCTCCCCACTTGCCAGGTGATACCTAGGACCTTTGTGGCCTCCCCTTTACTCTCGAATTTGAGTGCAATCTGCCATTTGGGATGATGTTCAGTTTCCCCAGCTTCGGCTCTGTCCCTAGGACTGTCATATTTGAACACGATACCATCTATCTCGAAGTCGAGTTCTGTTTCACGTTTGTCCGCAATGCCTTGGAAGAACTCGCTGATCTCTTTCTTCGTAGGGTGCGGGATTGCTTTGAAATCAGCAGGATTAAACCCCCATTCTCGAAGGATATCTGCACTCTGTTCTGTTGTGAGATTTGTATCCAAGCCTAGTACATCGAAGGGTCTGAAATCCAGTCTTCGCTCCTTGAGGAGTGCTGGTTCTTTCTGTCTGAGTGTCCCGACAGCAAGATTCCTCGGACTGCTATATTTCTCCTCGTCCTCAAGCTCGTTGTTGATTCTCTCGAACTCGGATAGTGGCATGAATATCTCTCCACGGATATTCACCTTCTCGGTATACGGAATGGTCTTTGGAATCGCATCTACGTTCATGACACTGATTGTCACATCGTCTCCGGAAAGGCCGTTCCCTCTAGTCGCTGCTTGTTTGAGCCGCCCAATCTCATAGACCAAGGAGAGGGAGAGTCCATCCAGCTTGTATCCTGCATAGAGCGGTCTGTTCTTTGACCACTTGACCACCTCAGCGATATCAGACGCCTTCTGGCAGGAGAGCATTGGGATCTCATGTATGACCTTTCCGCCTTCAGGTGTTCCTACAATGAAGAGTACTGGGTTGCCAGGGTCAAGCTTGCGGAGTTTCTCCTCCAGTGCGTCGTACTCAGCATCGGAGATTATTGGCTCGCCGTCATAGTACCTTCTTTTGTGGAGGAGAATTTGCTGCTCAAGTTCTTGAATACGTTCAGTCATAACTTGCCCCTCTACGTCATCTACTACCTGTTCTCTTGTACAAGGTGGATTTCAAATAAGGTCCTACATTTTGACTATTACGTCACTATCTATATTTCTTGATATAGACTACAAGTACAACTGAAATTAATGCGATTCCTGATATGCCTATAAGCAGCATGGTTTGAAAGTCCGACCCTAGGGAGTATGGCCCAACAACGAATGCAGATACTGCAACTTCAAAACCGTATTTACCCCAACGTTGGAACCCAACATATGCAAGTCCGGTCTCACTTATGCGGAGTACTGGTTCCTGCCCTCCGTAGACTGGCCAATGGTCATCTCCAATCATCTTGTCCCAGAGAAAACCTCCTGATGAATCGAACTTTACCATATGATAGTCGTAAGTCAGATGCATCTCATGTAATATTGCAAGGATGCTTCCATCAGGAGCAACATCAATAGAACTACACTGAAAATTCAAGTAGCTACCGTCTGCCAGCGGAATTGAGTAGTTACTTTCCCACAGTTGAATCCCGTTGGAGTTCCACTTACTTACGGTCATCTGCCACTCATCTGAGATTGCTCCCGGTCCTGCCCAGTACCAAGTGGTCGCGATGAAAATATTTCCACTATCATCGAAGCTAACAGCATACGCTGGTCTGCTGATATTCCAAACCGGGTTGCATACGAGATCACGTTTAACGACATTCAATGTGTCCCAACTGTACATTCCATCCACTTGCATTTTCAGTGCCGCTCGTCCTGGCAACAGGGGGACATCGCTTGTCTTATTCCAGAGTAAGGTCCCAGATGAGTCAAACTTGAGGAAAGAAGATTTGTAGAATTCAGGTGGAAATCTAATGCTCTGGTAGGAGGCCCAAACATAGATGCTTCCATCAGATGCGACTGCGATTGCGCTTCCCTCCTCATCATAAATCCCTCCCCACTCAGTCTGCCATATTTTCTGTCCATTTGATGACCACTTTGTGACGATGAGATTGTTATACTCGTCGTCTGTTCTGATGTAGCCTGTTGTATAGATGAATCCGTTGTGAATTGCCATAGCATGTGCAGTTGTCTGATTATCGTTCCGTGCTGTCCACACCAGATTTAACTTTGGACTGTATTTCTGCAGAAACTGATACATGAACGACTTGTTCTGTGCAGAAATGAAATCGTAATTGGTAGTTACACGAGAAAGAACATAGACCGAACCATCGCTACCTGTTTCGATGTCTTCGAATTGGGTTCGTGATGAGTTCTCATATTCTTCAGGAATGTTCGAGAAAACCTCAGAGAGAGGATAGTTCCAAGTGCTATTGTATATCGGGGAAAGAACCTGTGAAGGGCTTGGGCGTTCCTCCAAGTAGACCCAAAGTTCCATGCTTTTTATTCTGATACTGACTGCGCCATCGTAGAATTGCCAAGGCTCAGTGCCTTGATGCGATTCAAACTCAAACGTGGGCGCCAGACCGATTGCCACCTGAACGATATCCTCCGGGTCTTCTTGCAAGCCAGAGGAATTCTCCACCATTCCTGCCCATGTTTCTTGGAGCTCAAAATAACTGAAGTGAGCCTCACGTTCATAGTAGACGTCATAGTACGGAGGGAATGTCTTGAGTATCTGTGTCCAATGCCCTGATGAATCAA
>JBHLPA010000279.1:0-3834 GCA_048939935.1 Promethearchaeota archaeon
TCTCCTTACATTTCGGACACTCACCGAACTCCTCCTTGGACCTCCAGTATCTCTGTAATCCAGTCACGAGTTCGTTACCAATCTCTTCTTCACGTGACCTGAACTCCTCGAGCAGCTCCAAGAGAGAATCTTTGGCTCTACTTAACACATCCTCTCTGTCCGTCTTCTCTTGTTGGATATCATCCATCTCTTTTTCCAATACCCGGGTTAAATCGGGTGAGAGAATACCTGGCATGTATTTACCAAGGGTCTCAAAGAGGGCGTAACCCAAGGTGGAAAGCTCGAACCGGTCATTTAGCGTATATCCTCGCGATTTGATAGAGTCAACAATCCTCGCTCTGGTAGCTTTTGTCCCTAGATTCTCCCGTTCCAGTAGCTTCAAGAGACTTGCTGGATTGAATCGTGCAGGTGGTTGGGTGTATCGTTCCTCATTAATGACTGAACTCAGCAGAAGGGGCTCTCCCTCGGAGATATCTGGAAGCTCTTTCTCATTTGTCTTCGAATAGGGACCATAGAACTCCATCCATCCCGGTTTCAGAATTCGCAGGCCTCTCAGATAGAGAAGATGGTCTTCATATGCTATGTCTGCACGAAGATGTTCTTTCACAGTAGGTTCTTTAAAGAGTGCAAGGAATCTTCTAACAATGAGGTCATAGAGCTTTTTCTCACTGGGTGTGAGTCGTTTTGTTGCCTTGGCTCCAGTAGGATGAATTGCTGGATGAGCTGGGTCGCTTTTCTTACCCTGTACTGGTGACAGATTTCCTGACTTCAATACTTGTTTAGCCATTGAAGCATAGTCCTTCATCTTTCCAAGTCCATTAAGAATCTCTTTCAGGTCCAATGTCTGCGGTAGCTTTTCACTACTCGTTCTCGGATAGGAGATGATTGCATCTAGATAGAGTGATTGGGCGATGGCTAGTGTTCTACTAGGTTTGAAACCGAAGTGTCGATAGGCTTCTGATTGGAGCGTACTGAGATTGAATGGTGGATGCGGCGGCTGACTGGTGGTCCTTCGGTTAATGGTCTTTACATTGGCAGTCTGTCCATCAAGAGCCTTCACAACAGTATCAGCTTCATCTTTGGTGTCAATACGTTTCTTGGAGTATTCCAGTTCAACTTCCATATCATTGTGAATAGTCATTGCATGAATTACCCAGAATGGTTCCGGTACAAAGAGGTTGATTTGTCGCTCTCTCTCTGCGACATATGAAAGAGTTGGTCCCTGTACCCTTCCAGTTGATATAATCTTGAACCAACCTACAGTGTTCTTTACAGCAAGTGTCAATGCTCTTGTGAGATTGATTCCATACAGCCAATCAACCTTGTGTCTCACCTGACCGGCTGATATCATTGGGAAATCAAGATTATCTGATACCCTCTCATAGGCTCCTTGTATCTCTGTGTCTGTAAGAGTGCTGAAGAACATCCTCTGAGCCTTTTCAGGGTCAGCTTTGCAGGCATGTTTCAGGGTGAGATAACCAATCAGACTCCCCTCAATATCATAGTCAGTTGCTACAATAAACAAGTCAACATCCTTTGCCAACTTTTGAATCAGATTGATGATTGGTTTTGTCTGAGTTGCCTTCTTTTCTACTTCATACCTTGGGACCCATGAGGTTTCCATCCTCGGATATGTCCATCCTTTAACAGTCTGCTTCAGTTCAAAAAGGTGTCCGAGTGCATACACCACAACAAGATCATCATTCCCTCTCTTACAATCATAATACGAAGCTCCACGCTTCTTGACCTCAATGGGGGCTTTATTCTCATCCAGAGCGTGTGCAATACGTTTTGCTGCAGTGGGTTTCTCTGTGATTACCATCACTCTAGACAACTTCGCATACCTCTCTACTCAATCACTCCAACTAAATTGAATCTCTCAAATAGCCGTTGTGGCTCACCAACTCAATCCATTAGTACAACATTGCATATCGCGTAAGTCTTAAAAGCAGACATAAAATGTGACCGCTCGAGGTTAGATATGTGAAACCTTGGTGGCCAAATATCATAGTAAAACCAAGAGTACGACTCTCCAGGCCTAGTTTTGGAATGCCTACTCGTCCTCCAGACACAGTTCTGTTTGGGATTATGTTTGTTGCTGTGTTATTTGTCCTTGGAGGCAATATCTATACCTTAGTCCGAACACCCCCTGCTGTGGCTGGAAGTCAGTCTGGCGCCCCAATTCTAATTGCTCCTGGCATTGACCAGCAATTAGGAATGGAGGGGATTGTTGCATCAGTGGTCATCCTTGTGGGTGTTGTTGGATTAGGATTGGTATACTATGCCTCAAAATACGTCTTTCAACCCGGTTATGCAAACCGTCTCCTGGTACTTGGAATGATAATGTCAGGCGTTGCCTTTCTGATATTCTATTATCTCTGGCTAATCAAAGCGGGCGTCCTGTAGATTGCTCCCTGTCCGAAACAATACAATGGACTAGTCTAAGTAAGGAATAGATATTCTATTCCTGTCCGTTTTAAAAGACTGGAAATCAACTCTTCAGCAATTTCAAGCTTTACCCTCTTCCTCTCATCAGCTAGATAGTGGTCTTCATGTCCGGGTTTAGACCATCTCCCTACAGTTAGACCGAAATCCATCCCTGCGAGGATAATCTTCTTTGGTGAATATTCACTAACGACATGACACGCCCTATCACCATCTGTGAACCCTCCCCATAGAAATACCCTATTTGTTGGTTCGACCTGTGTGCTCCCCAAGACAGGACTCAATTTTGGTACGACAGATTTTACACGATCAATGTTGTCTCCATGAGCATGCACAATGAACAAGGCACCATTGTTCCTTGCTTCAATCAGGTGATCAATGGTCCCATCCAAATCAGTCACAATCACATCACAGGGCAGACCTAGTTCAAGCATGACTGAGGTGGCACCATCAGCAACAACAAATACAACTCCCGTTTGCTTCTCTTCTTCTAAGAACGATTTCATCTGTCGTTTCAGAGAAGGACCCGCACCGCATACTATTACCTGTTTTCCTGAGATGGTGTCCGACAATTGTTTCAGGAGTAGATTGGGCTCTGTCGCTTGGAGCATCGAAGTGAGAAGGTCTCTTGCTCTTCTATCTGCAGCAGAGTCAAGTCCCAATCTCTGTACAATGTCCAAGTATACTGGTTGCCACTCATTCCATCTCAACTTCAGTTCCACCTCTCTCTTCGTGTATCAGCGACTCACGCAAGGCCATTCCCATTTTGATTGCTATCCTAGATTCTGGAATATCATGAGTTCGAACGGCACACACTCCATTCATCACAGCAACAGCGGTTGCAATCACTGAGCCAACTAACCTATCACCAGGATCCGGTTGGTCTAGTATATGACCAATGAAGGCTTTTCGAGAAATCCCTACAAGAAGTGGATGCCCCAGTTCAACATATTGTTTCAACCTACGAAGTATTGCCACATCCACATCCGGTGGCTTTCCAAATCCAATCCCGGGGTCCAAGATTATCTTATCTGGTTGGATTCCTGTTTCTTCAGCAATTCCGAGGCTGTCCTTTAATGCTCTGATCGATGTCTGAACACTATGACATGGTGTCTTACAGTGAGCCATTAAGACGATTGGGACATTCTGGTCAGCCACAAGTATTGCCATCTTCGGGTCTGAGTGTAGTCCTGAAACATCATTAACCATTACTGCGCCAAGATTTAGAGCCGCTTCAGCAACTTCTGACGATGTCGTGTCGATTGAGATGGGTGGAAATTTTAAAACATCAACTGAGTTCAGAGCTTGAGTTACTCGTTCGATTTCCTCATCAACTGAAATCCTTGGTGTTCCATAGACACTTTTTGGAGCAGTGGATGCACCTCCAAT
>JBHLPA010000280.1:0-3824 GCA_048939935.1 Promethearchaeota archaeon
AGAATCTCTCTATGAATAGAGCTCTCTCAACTCTGGATCAACTGTCCCATTGGGATCAAGGGCAATAGAATGTCCTGACCCAATGGGATTTCCTCTCTCTTTTTTCGAAAAATCTATTGAATACTACTGTTTATTATCACTAATTTCTAGCATAGTTGACTTTACCTGCGGTAGTAGTAGAATGCAGATAAACCTGCAACAACAACCGCCCCAATCCATACTATTACTAGAGCAAGAAGGGTGTCGGACGACACGTCAGTGGCAGAAAGACCAATGAGTACAACTGGAATTATAAACAGTACGAAAGCAAACCCATTGCGGGTCGATTTGTCAGCAATCTGTATTGCACGCTCATCACGGAACCTTTGAGCATAGATAGTGAATCCGATCAACACCGAAATAAAAACAACCTCTGCTCCAAATGACGGGACTGAAAATGGTATTGCTGAAGTTGGGAAGAGAAAGCTCACAATAATCTGTGCGACGAACCATCCAATAACTAAGAGGGCTCCCATTATGATTAAGTCCTTATTTGACAACTTTGAACTCACGTCAAATTCACCTCTACTTTCGATAGTAATAGAATAAAGATAGGAAGTATAACACAAGTGATGACATCCACGGTATGAGGATCAGACCAGCTACCATCTGAGCCGTAAATGTTTCAGCGTCAAGTAGTACAACACTACTCAGAGGAAGCAGAACCATCAGATACACGAAGACATTCCGTGCAGCGAGATTCATAATTTGCCTGAAGCGTTCATCTTGAAAACGTCTAAGGTACATGGTCCCAAGCACTCCTCCAACCATTCCTCCAATCGCTCCCGTGTAGCTACTTAGAGTGGTTAGACCTAGAATCCAGATCATCGCAAACACAATTACTACAATAGCCAATGAACTCAGAACAGTCACTAAACTACGTCTCATTTCCTTTCATCTCTATACTCGAAAATGTCCTCTATCTTTACATCAAACAGGTTTGCCAGCTTGAATGCAAGTGTGAGTGATGGGTTGTAAGTGCCCTTCTCCATCGAGATGATGGTCTGCCTTGTTACTCCCAGACGTTTTGCAAGGCCCTCCTGGGTCCATAACTCAGGTGACTCCGAGTCTGTTCTTTTGACCTCACGAAGTTCTCGCAGCTTGTTCATAATCATGCTGACCACCGTTCTTGATGTAAAGTATACTTAACGTAAAGTAAACTTTACATTTAAAGTTTTACTTTTGCGACAAACCAACGAGGTAAAATGAATTGATTTATCCCAGATCCGCGCACAACATTACCTTAAGATACAAGAAAACAACAGACTACACATGATTCATCAAGGCGTGGGTAATCCCAAGGTAGAAGAGGTCGCACCGGGAGTCATAACTGTCACGCGACTTGTCCATTTCTTTGCTGATATTGGAGTCAATGCAGGAATCATAATCACTTCTGACTCAATCATTTTCATAGACTCTGGAATGTCAGCATACTCAGGAGCCTATCTATGGAACCTTGCAAAGGAACGTATGGACAGACCTAAAGCTGTCTATCTTATTCTCACTCACAAAGATACTGACCACTGCTTTGGTATGAATGAGATTCGGAAGCATGGGGCTAAAGTGATATCCCATGCATATACAGCTGAATACATCGATGCAAACCACGACATCTCAAATAACCCGATTGCCAAGAGAGTTCGGACTGAGTACCATCAAGAGGATGTTTTGGGAGAGGTGATTCTGAGTAGGCCAGAACAGACCATCACTCAAGACACCACAATCAACTTTGGGGACGAGATTCGAATCCTATCTGTTCCAGGACACACTCCCGGCGATATCGCTGTTTATCATCCAAAATCTAAAGTTCTCTTTGCTGGTGATGCTGTTCTAGAGGGGATGGACCCTTACATACGCCCAGACTCCATCACACTCGAAACTTGGATACGGAACTTAGAACGATTGAAAGAGCTTGACATTGAGTGGATACTTCCGGGTCATGGAGCGTTATCCAAACCCGACCTCATTGACTCAAACATCGTGTATCTGATGAGAGAACAAGGATAATCGTCTTCCATGAGTTCAAATTCAAAAACACATCACACTTGCGTGATACACACATTGTTCTTTGAATCATAGAAACGCATAGATGGAGAAGGATTACATGTTGCCAGAAGTCGCTCTACTTGTAGGAATCTATGCTATCTGGCTCCTTCTTCTTGTTAACGCAATGGTTTCCAGCGAAGAGATCTCTCTGACAGTTGCTACTTTGCCGTTCATTGTGACCTTTCCGATAGCCCTCATACTAGCAGCATGGTTAGAGGTTCAAATCCCAGGTGTGTTTCTTGTAGATGTTGTCCTCACACTGATAATAGGAGTCCTCATCTTCGTGCGATGGGTCATGGCAATTGTGGGAGAATGACCTTTACTTGCCTTTTCGTTTAAACTCAGTATACCCGCATCGACCACAAGCAAAACGATCGAAATGCTCTGCCATGAATGTGCCTTTCTCACAACGTGGGCATGACTTCTTGGTCCTTGTGATTGTTCCTGACTTGTCAACCTTGTACATTTCATGTGCCTTCGGCATTTATGCCCCTCCCTCTTCTTTCTTTGATTCATGTCTCTTAACAATATGGTCAAGTTCGATTCGTTTCATCTGTTCTAGGTCAGAGTAGATTCTGGCTGTCCCTTCAGTTATTCCAGCACCAAACTTGGTGTCAAGGGTTTTAATGATGACTGCAGATGAATCCGCATCGAATTGTGCGACTATCTTAGCACGAATATCCGCCCTACTTGGAGTGACCGCTCCAGCATGATCGACCCTGAAGTCTACTTCCTTTCTTGCAAGAGGTTTATTCTCGCGTTCATTTAGGATTTCGATTTTCATTGGCATCACTTACCGAAAGTCAGACCGCCTTAAGGGTGGGTCAGCCATTCGACTTGAGGTTGTCTAATAAAGCTTTCACACTGACAAGAATACTAGCGCACCTTCAGTGCATACTTCCCCGGCTTGTCGATGTTGAGTCGGGAGGCAACATAAGAGCTCAGTCTAGGGTCTTCACGCTTGTCACGTCCTGGCAGAATGACCACTATCCCGGTGTACGAAGTCGAAAGATTGGTCCCCTTGCAGTTTGGACACATACTCTCAGATGTGAGATAATGACAGGCTTTGCATGCTTTCATTTTTGCCATTATTGTCTTCTCCCTGACTATTTCTTCTTCTCTTTCTTTGCATCTCCACGGGCTGCTTTTACATCGTCTTCTATCCAAGAACGGTCTGGACCGATTTTACCTAGAAATGGCTGTCTCATGGTGAGTCCGAGTTTTCCAGATTTATTACCAGACTCAAAGCTTATCGAAGTGACTCTGGCTCTCACCATATCGCCCTCCGCTAGAGTCCTGCCAGTTTCCTTACCAAGAAGGGCATTTCCCTTCGAGTCCTGTGTGATAAAGTCATCACAGATTTGACTGACATGGCAGAGACCATCAAGTGGACCCATTCGAATGAACGCACCAAAGTCCATGAGCTCCACTACATTTCCTTCTACTAGCTCATGCCGTAGAGGCTTGAACACGAGTACATGATAAGTGACGGAATGATATGTTGCACCGTCACCAGGCATGAGACGACCTTGACCAATCTCATCAATCCCGATGACTGCTATCATCAGGCCGATATCACGATCTAGGACATTCTCGTGCTGCTTTCGCAGATGAAGCATGGCCGCGTCTTCCATTGGGGACCCAAATTGTGATGGTGGAATACGCACCACATCTTTTACTGTCACTATACTGTACAACTATTAACGCTCCTTGCCTAGCAGGACGATTCTTATCAGAAC
>JBHLPA010000020.1:0-15470 GCA_048939935.1 Promethearchaeota archaeon
ATTCAGCTGTTCATACCTCATCCTTTGAGTTAGCTGAAATAGCAAGCAAGGTAAAACCAAGTTTACTGGTAATGTACCATCAACTTCTGTGGGGACGTTCAGAAGATGAGTTGTTGTCTGAAGTAACCAAACGATATAGTGGAGAGATTGTATCGGGACATGATTTGGATGTTCTCTAATCAGAAACTCTTAATGTCTCATTATTCCTTGTTCCAACATATGGCTAATCAGGGGCAGCAGTATGCACTTCGAAGACGATGACCTTTGGGAAGAAGAGGACTGGGATGATGATGAATATGATGATGAAGATGACGATTGGTAATTCTGATTTAATAAAGGAGCAATGAATCTACTTCGTTGTAATCAATTGTTTTTAACTCAAAAGTCAATTCTCACGCCATTCTAAAGCATAGGCAACCACTGATAAAAGGGGCGTGCAATAACATCTAAGCATGGCTCCACGGATCCAATCACTAACAAATGAACTACTTGGCGATGTGTTTACTATCCTCTCGGAAGATTCACTCTCAAATATCGTGCTGATAGCAGATTGCACTCAGTTAAGAGAGTGGTGTGATGTCCGTGTGTTGATGGAAGATGATAGTATAGAAGCGATATTCTCACTCTACAGCGATTTGGATTTCTTGGCTACTGCTTTTTGGTGTAGACGTGTAGAGTCCTTGAAAACCATCATGAATGACTATGCGGATAAATTGGTTGGAAACGAGTTTGTCGCAATTTGTACAGAGAGGCAACTTACACAGTTTGGAAAGGCATGCAAGATACTAAGACCCATCAAAGAACGTCAGATGATTGCGGACAAAACAACCAACATTCAGTGTGAATGCAAGAAGGAACCTGTTAAACTCAATAATGACCATGCAAGAGATCTAAAGGAGTTATATCGGATTACAGGAACACCGGCTTGGACACCCAATGCTATGGACTTAGGTCCGTTTTATGGAATAATTGAACCGGATGGTTCAATCGTGTCTGTAGCTGGAGTCCATTTTATGACACCATATGGTACCGAGATTGGAAACATCGCAACTCATCCGAAGCATCGAAGAAAGGGCTATGCGGCCTCCTGCATCAAAGCAGTCGTGGAGGATGTACTCGATAATTCTGAGATTGCTCTTCTTCATTACTTTGCAATAAATGCACCTGCTCAGTCACTTTATGAACGAATGGGATTTCGGTATTCATCTGCGGATCCTGTTTACTTTGTGACGGCAACATGTACAGGCGAATAGTGATATCGATCGAAGCTTACTCTAGATGAATTGTCCAGATTCATGGGTAAGGTCTAATAGAGAGAGGGGCTTATAGCATGTTGATAATATCAACTTATGAGAGAGAATCCGCCGGTGAGGAACATACGTTGAAGGTTGAGAAACGAGATAAGAGAATAGTAGATTTTGATGATTCAAAGATAGAAGAAGCCATCACAAAAGCCTTCGAATCCATCAATGCGGACATCAGTCCTGTTCGCGGTTTGACAAAAGAAGTCGTCCAGATCATTCATGAGCAGGAACGAGAGGTCATCCACATTGAGGAAATTCAAGACATTGTTGAAGATACCCTAATGCTGCGAGGGTTCACAGAGATTGCCCGACGTTATATGAAGTATCGTGAGAAACACCACGAGGCACGTAGGATTCTCGAGATGATGGGTGTTGTGGACGATCTAAAGTTTGGACCTAATGCAGCAACCGTCCTTTCAAGATACCTTCAGAAGGATGAAGATGGAAATCCAACAGAAACCCCATCGCAACTTTTCCGGAGAGTTTCTGGTGCTGTTGCAAGCATCGAGAAGAAATACGACAAGAGTGTAGATGTAAAGGAGTATGATGACCTCTTCTACTACATGATGGCTAGCCTTGAGTTCCTTCCAAACAGTCCTACTCTCTTCAATGCAGGTACACAGATTGGACAATGTAGTGCTTGTTTTGTACTCCCGATTGAAGATAATATGACCTCAATCTTCACATCACTTCAACACATGGCCATGGTACAGAAATCGGGCGGAGGAACCGGGTTCTCATTTTCTAGACTGCGACCAACTGGGGCTACTGTGGGAACTACAGGAGGAGTAGCAAGCGGTCCGATCTCATTCATGAAGGTCTATGATACAGCAACAGAGGTCATTAAGCAGGGAGGCCGTCGAAGAGGCGCAAATATGGCAATTCTTCGTTGTGACCACCCAGACATAATGGAGTTCATCTCATGTAAATCTGACAAGCAATCCTTCAGGAATTTCAATATCTCAATAGCTCTAACAAAACCATTTCTTGATGCACTGAAGAATGGGGGAGAGATTGACTTGGTAGATCCGCACACTAGAGAAACAACACAGAGTATCAGTGCACGTGTAATCTTTGATGCTATAGTACATAATGCGTGGAGCACCGGCGACCCGGGTGTTGTTTTCATTGACAGAATCAACGATGAACATCCGCTGAAGGGAGGTTTAATCGAAGCAACTAATCCATGCGGTGAACAACCCCTCTTGCCGTATGAGTCTTGCGTGCTAGGAAGCATAAACCTCTCAAGAATGGTTAAAGATGGTGAGATTAACTGGTCGAGGCTTGAAGAGGTGGTTCGACTGGGAGTTCGGTTCCTTGACAACATAATCGATTTGAATGTTTATCCAGTGAAAGAAATCGAACTGGTGACTAAGACTAACAGAAAGATCGGACTAGGAATCATGGGATTTGCTGAAATGCTAATCAAATTGGGAATTTCCTATGATTCAGTGAAAGGATTAGAGAAAGCAGAGGAGGTCATGTCTTTCATCCGACAGAAGGCTGAGCGAGCGTCAAGTGAGTTGGCCAAAATTAGGGGGAATTTCGAAAACTTTGCATTACTGAAGAAACGCAATAAGTGGAAACGAAATGCTTCTTTGATTACAATCGCTCCAACAGGAAGTATCAGTCTAATCGCACAGACCAGTAGTGGCATAGAGCCTTTATTTGCAATTGCACACAGTCGAATGCTTGCAGAGGGAATCCATCTGAGTGAAGTAAGTCCACTATTCGAGAAGGTTGCAGCAGAGAGAGGGTTCTGGAGTGATAAGATAGAACATGAAGTGGCAAAGACGGGGTCAGTACAGCATATAGATGAGGTTCCTGATGATGCCAAACAGGTCTTCAAGGCGGCACAAGAGATCGACCCGGAATGGCATCTTAGGATGCAAGCAGCTTTTCAGAAACACACCGATAATGCAGTGAGTAAGACCGTCAATCTTCCAAATAGTGCCACGACTGAAGATGTAGAGAAGATATTCCTGCTGGCTGACCAACTGGGACTTAAGGGGACAACGGTGTTTCGAGATGGTTGTCTAGGGGGAGTGCAGGTTCTATACGCGGGTTGTACAAATTGCGATTCATAGTAATCAGAGTCTATCGCTCAGTCGAAGCGTCTGGCTTCCTCAAGTGTGATGATTCTTCTGGTGCTAATCAGCATGTTGTAAGTCCGCCTTAATGCCTTCTCTGCATCATAGAACCAGAGTTTCTTTGTTAACATCCATTTGGTCTTTAGTTCGCGAAAGTTACGCGATAGCATTGTGTAGTTTTTCTTCAATTGCCTTATTGGAATTGTATCGTCCTTAGATCGCACACGGAGTTTTCGGATCTTTTCCTCTAATGCACTAAGGTCTCGTACAAGAGTATGCTCAACAGCTTCTTGGACATGAGAACCTCCACTAGGATTCTTGATCTTAAGACGAGACCAACGTATGCTATTACCCCCAAGCTCACGAATTTGTTTGTTGAATTCTTTTGAATCAATGAGAACTCTATCATCATCATCTGATCCAATGATTCGCCTTCGTTCTTTGGATCTGAAAAGTGGAAAAAGGATCACACCTGGTCGGAGTCGTACTCCTGTGGTCTTCCTGATTAATCGTTCAACTCTTTTCTTCTGCTGCGCTGTCGGGTTCTTGAAACTGAATGAAACCATAGTATAAGCCCGCTTTGAATATACATCAGCTACCTTCTTTCGGGAAACAGGAATCTCCTTGGTTTTGGTGAATGAAATCATTGGTTGGTCATCAAGAATCTTAGCATGCTGCTCCGAATATTCCCGAACAATGAACAATCCTTTTCGTATCTTCTTAACACCAGTGAAGGTAGAGAATTTCTTGGAGGGACTCTTCGTACCCTCCGGTGAACCGAGTAAAACAACTAATCTGGAGTTCCCCTTTAGTTCGGATGCTACCGGTGCGATAACATCTACATTAGATTCGGTCATCTTTGGTCGCGTTTGTCATCGAAGCCAATGTTTTTGGTGACACATCTGCGCGACTGCAATAAACGCTAATATCTTTGTCTACTGTGTCTAAAAACTTCTAATTTGTCAAAACATCTTGATAGAACCTTATAAGGAAAAAACGGATTTTAAAAGATTTTTATCAGAGTCTAAAGGGTTATGAGTGTGACAAAAAATGCCAGACATCTTTTACTCATAATTTGTAGGACATTGTTATGAGGTGACATCTATGCACTTCGATGATGAAGATGTATGGGATAGCGACGACGACGACGACGACTGGGAGGACGATGATGACGACGACTGGTAAGTCGTTGTCATGTAGTTGTCCTAGATAGCAATGCGTCCGAACTGATCCCACACAGGGATGTGATTGCTATGGCAAAAAAGAAACCAGCAAAGAAAGAGAAAACCGCTACAACTTCTAAGAAAAAGAAGAAGTAACATCATGGGACTGGATGGTGTTCATCAAAGAGCGCCTTCCGGTCTTCTTCTTTTTTATAATTATCTTGCTTTTTTAATTTCCTCAACAGCTTCAGGATTTACAAGAGAAGCTGTATCACCCGGGTCCTCTCCAAGATATGCCGCGCGAATCATCCTTCTCATGACTTTGGCATTTCGAGTTTTGGGGAGATCAGAAACAAAGAGGACATCTTTGGGAGTCAGAGGCTTACCCATTGCTACCGCCACAGATTGTTTCAGCTCCTTTCGCAGCTCTTCAGATGGTTCGGTTCCAGGAGTGAGGACACAGAACACCACTAGTTCATTGAGCTTAATTTCATGAGGTACACCGATTGTTGCAGCCTCAACCACAGCAGGATGACTCACTAATACGGACTCGGCCTCAGCTGGTCCGAACCGTTTACCTGCAACCTTGATGACGTCATCAGACCTACCCAGAATGTACCAGAGACCATCTGAATCAATAGCTGCAAAGTCTCCATGAACCCACGTGTTTTCCCAACGAGACCAATACGTGTTTTCATACCGCTCCGGGTTCTTCCAAAACCCACGCGTCATCCCAATCCAAGGAGACCTAATGACAAGCTCCCCCACCTTGTTTCGAACTGGATTCCCATCCTCGTCAAACACATCTGCAGCAATCCCTGGACAAGGACCTGAGAATGCACAGGCTTTCAAAGGTAACAAGGGATTACCCATCACTATACCACCTGAGATCTCGGTACCGCCAGAGTAGTTAATGATGGGGATCTGTTTCTTACCAACGTTTTCAAAGAGCCACATCCACGGGTCAGGATTCCAAGGTTCACCTGTTGATGCAAAATATCGAAGTGATGATAGGTCATAGGGTTTGACAGGATCCTCACCATGAGTCATCAGTAGACGAATCAATGTAGGCGATACGCCTAGAATCGATAACTTGTGTTTCTCAACAAGCTCCCACAATCTCCCCGGCCCTGGATAATCTGGAGCACCATCGAAGAGGAGAAATGTCCCATTAAGAATTAGAGCCCCAAAAATAAGCCACGGACCCATCATCCACCCAAGGTCTGATGGCCACCATATTCTTTCTCCAGCATGTAGGTCAGTCCCAAATGACATATCCTGAGCTGATTTTACTGGAAACCCGCAGTGAGTATGTACAGCGCCTTTTGCCAATCCTGTTGTCCCAGAAGTATAGATTATCATCAAAGGTGTTTCAGCCTCAGTCACTTCAGTGGAAGCAGATTTGGGCTGATTCGCTATCAGATCAGTCCACCAGTGGTCTCTACCGGATTTCATTTGTACAGAAGTGTCAGTCAGATTTAGGACTATCATATGTTGTAGTGTTGGAATTCGTTTTGCAGCCTTATCAGCTACTGGTTTCATGGGTATTACGTTATTTCTACGTATAGCACCATCAGCAGTGAATAGAGCTTTTGTATCAGCGTCAGCTAAACGTTCCACTATTGCGTCTACTCCAAATCCTGAGAAGAGTGGTAGAATTATTCCTCCAATTTTTGCAATGGCTAACAGGGCAATTGCAGTTTCGGGTACCATCGGCATAAATATTCCAATTGGGTCACCCAATCCAAGACCAATTGATCGTAGTGCATTTGCCACCTTGTTAACTTCGACAGTCAGTTCACCGTAGGTCAAAGACCTGGTACTCCCATCTTCACCCTCCCAAATGATTGCAGTTTGATTCTCCACCGGTGTTCCAATATACTTGTCCAAACAGTTGTGGACTATGTTCATCTTACCGTTTACACACCACTTCGGCCAAGCAATACCTCTTGATAGATTAACAACCTCTGAATAAGATTTGTAAAACTCAATGTCTAGGAATTTTAAAAGGGCATCAGTGAACCATGCAACGTCCTCAGTTGACCGTTGCATCAGCTCCTCGAAAGTCGCGATTTCATGCAATCTCATAAATCTGGTGAGGTTCGCTTGTTCCACATATTCTGGTGTTGGTCGCCAGACAATCTCGCCACCAAACTCAAAGTTTTCCTTCAATGGAAACACTCCTATTAGTCTGAAATTTGAGGTTGTAACTCCTCCAACATGTACATTCGCCTATTTCATCGTAGTGCTTTATGATAGGTGGCACATCGATGACTTTATATGAATCAAGATTCATTATTAATTGTGAATATTGATTCATAATAATGGGGTGTGAATAATGACTAAGATTTGTGTTACGTCAACAGGACCAACATTGGAATCAACAATTGATCCTCGATTTGGTAGATGCGCTTATTTCATAATCGCAGATTCTGAAACATATGACTTTGAGGCTGTTTCTAATGAAGCAGCTATGGCTTCCGGGGGTGCTGGAATAAGAGCAGCGCAGACTGTAGCAGCTATGAATGTGGAAGCGGTGCTGACTGGAAGTGTGGGACCGAATGCATTTCCAGCCTTGCAAGACGCGGGTATCAAAATACTATCTGGTGTTTCAGGAACGGTCAAGTCTGCAATTGAGAGTTATGAAACAGAAGGATTTCATGAACTCACAACTCCAGGACCAGCCAATGTTGGAAAAGGGCAAGGTGGTCCTGGCAGAGGACTAGGAATGGGATATGGAGCTGGAATGGGAAGAGGATTGGGTCGCGGCATGGGTCGCGGAGGCGGACGTGGACGACACAGAGGAGGTAGAAGAGAATGACAACAAGAATAGTGATTCCAACAGAGGACATGGAGGGCGTGGAGGTCGCAGATCATTTTGGGAGAGCACCATTTTTTGCTGTAATTGATCTTGATGATAATGGGACTACAATTGAGATGAAGGTCCATCCTAATAGAGGAGAACATTCTGGAGGGAGAGGGCATGCTCATAATAACATCCAGAAATATCAGCCCAGAGCTGTGATTGTCCAGGGAATGGGACCTCGTGGAATTATGAGTTTCCAAGCTCAGAATATCGCAGTTCTGAGAGCAAATAGCAGATCAGTACAGGAAATTATCCAAGCATACAAACGAAATGCGCTAGAGGAACTGACTGAAGGTTGTTCTGATGCTCATCACAAGTGAGCTAGCAGCCACTAAAGCATGAGCGTGATTCATTGATAATTACAGTTGCATCTGGAAAGGGTGGTACTGGAAAGACCACAGTTGCTGTAAATTTGGCCTTATCACTTGGTTCTACGTATTTGTTAGACTGTGATGTCGAAGAGCCAAATGCCCACACTCTTCTCCATCCCACTAAACTAAAGACAGCCTCAGTGACTGTTCTAACACCGTCAGTTAGTCAAGACAAGTGCACTCTGTGTGGTAATTGTGCAGAGTTTTGTCAATTCAATGCAATCTTTGTTGGCAAGACAAAGACAATGATTTACGAAGAGATGTGTCATTCCTGTGGCGGATGCAAACTGGTTTGTCCTGATGATGCAATCACAGAGGTAGAAAGACCAATTGGAAAAATACACCAGTCAAGTGTAGAGCATACACACCTTGTCTATGGAGAGTTATCTATAGGAGAACCCATTGCAACGACCCTGATACATGCGGTAAAGGAACACGTCCAACTTGAAGAGATCAACATCCTTGATGCACCTCCAGGAACTGCATGTCCAGTGATTGAAACAATGAAAGAAAGTGACTATCTGATTTTGGTGACTGAACCAACTCCATTTGGACTTCATGACTTGTCTATGGCAGTTGATGTAGTAAGAGAACTACAAATACCATTTGGCGTGATAATCAATAGAGCGGGTATTGGTGACATGCAAGTTGAGGAGTTCTGCAGAAAGAGCAATATCCCCATACTATTAGAGATCCCATTTGACAGACAGATTGCTGAGCTCTATTCTCGCGGAATTCCATTTGTACAAGAGATGTCTGAGTGGCGTCAAAAGTTCAAGGAATTGTATAGTCACATAATGGAGTTGATAGAAAGTGGTGAGTGAGATTGCAGTCATCAGTGGCAAGGGTGGGACAGGAAAAACCACGATATGCGCAGCATTGGGCGTCATCGCGAATGAAGTAGTTATGGCGGATTGTGACGTTGATGCTCCTGACCTTCACATACTCCTGAGTCCATCAATCAGAGAAGAAACAGAATTTGTTGCGTCAAAGGTTGCGTTGATTGATGAGAGCATATGTACGGACTGTGGATTGTGTGAGGAGTCTTGCAGATTCGGTGCGATCACTGACTCAAAAGTAGACCCTATCTCTTGTGAGGGATGTGGAGTGTGCGAATATGTTTGTCCTGAGAAGGCCATTCAAATGGTAGATCGCAAGTCGGGGTATCTCTATGAATCAGGTACACGAATTGGTAGAATGGCTCATGCAAAACTCCTCCCTGGCGAGGGAAACTCTGGGAGATTGGTCACCGAAGTCAGGAAATTGGGGTCAAAGATTGCCGAAGACTCTGGGATTTCCACTGTGTTGATTGATGGGTCTCCCGGAATTGGATGTCCAGTTATTGCGACGGTAACAGGGATACAAATGGGCATCATAGTAACTGAACCCACGATGTCAGGAATTCATGACATGCAACGAGTACTCGAACTTCTGAAGCGATTTCGTGTCAAATCTACAGTGATTATCAATAAGTTCGACCTGAATTTGGACAACACAAAAGCTATAGAGAGATACTGTGCAGAGAATGATGCGATTGTTCTTGGGAAAATCAAATTTGATCCTGTCATGACCAAGTCAATGGTAGCTGCTCAGACTCTTCCTGAATTTGCTCCAAACCATGAAATATCTCAGCTTCTCAGGGAAATATGGAAACACGTGAACGAGATTCTTTCAATGTGATTATCTTTGGATGTCACTCCCATCTTTGCCATCGAAGCTTTGTTGATCCGCACCTAGGACAGGCATTTCGTTTGTCCTTCTCCATATCCAGACGATAACCACAATCAACACATTCGAGCCCCCCAGAACCGTCCCCCAAAACATAACGGCCACCCTCAATTCGAAGGACTTGGCCCTCTACTATTCCTTGGGCAATTTTGTTACGAGCTGAAGCAAGAATCCTATTGAATGTTGGTTGGCTTATCTTCATAATAGTACATGCTTCTCTCTGATTCATCCCCTCATAATCAGCAAGCCGAACTGCCTCAAATTCGTCCACGGTGAGGAGAATCTCGTCTAGCTCCTTGGCCGGTATTCCTGCGGGCTTGTAGACTGAAACAGTGGGCTCCCTGCGGACAAACCTGTGTCGTTTTCGTCGAGGCATAGAACTTGTAGAGAATTGATATTCAAAAAGGATTCCGGTTTTGAACAATAATGAGTTTTGATCGTTGTCTGTATCATTTAGGTGAGATCAGCCACACGATTATCAATTCCAGTACAAAGTGTATGTCTATAAAATATGGCAGATAATATCCCTACTGAAGCAAACATGAATAATTTGCATCTAATAGATATTTGACATAACTGAAATATGACTATAAGTACTAAAAGTATAGAATTTCAGGAAAGCCACCACAAGATTGGAGAGGATAAAATGGCTGTTGCCAAACGCTGGCAATTCAAGATCTGTCTCATTGGAGATGGCTATGTTGGAAAGACCAGTATCCGTCGAAAGTACTTAGGTCAGGGATTCAGGTCCAACTATATTCCGTCACTCGGTGTTGATTTTGCCCAAAAGACAGTCATGTACAATGACGACGAGTCTGTTCGTTTGGTAATATGGGACATAGCAGGACAGGCTCAGTTCCAGTCGCTCCGCAGGCGCTACTATGAGGGGTGCAGCGGCTTGATCCTCGTCTATTCAGTGGTGGACAGAGAGTCGTTTGATAGTGCAAGCAAGTGGTTGGTAGAGGCAAAAGGATACATGGATGAATTACCGGCCCTTATAATAGTCGGTAACAAGGTAGACCTACGTTCATATCATCCCAAAGAGAACATAATTTCGTACGAAGAAGGCTTAGAGTTTACAAATAACTTCAGTGACAAGTTAAACACGCCAGCAATCTTCATTGAAACTTCTGCCTTAACCGGTGAGAACATCGACAAGGCGTTTGATCAATTGACTAGGCTGATGATCAATCCAAGAGAGTACCGTTCCATTACTACGATGCATGAAGTACGTGTTGGAGATGCACAGCAAGCCACAGTTCCTGAACCTAGTCCAACATATGCACAACAAACCACAGCTCCTGAACCTAGTCCAACTAGTGTTGAAGTTGCTGAGCCCAAAGTTGAAACATCGACTGCCAAGGACTTTGAGATGTTCGAGGAGGATGAGATAGGTCAAGCAATGACCAATTTGATTGAGCTACGCGCACAACTCAAAAAGGCAGAGGAAGAGTTCCGCGATTACTCATTGGAGGTTGAGACCAAACTTCTCAACCTTAGAAACACAGTTCATGTGAAGAAGATCATGTATGAACACTTGAGACAGCAGCTAGCTCAAACCAGACAAGAGTGGTCAGAGGCATACGATGAGCACACTAAGCTGAATGAGGAGAAGAAGGTCGAAGTGGACAAGAAATTGGAGAAAATCGACCACCTCCGTAGACAGATTGATAGTGCGGAGAAAACAGTGAGAAATCGAGTACGACAATTGGAATTGGATAAGAGAACTGAGGGGTCCTGATATTCCATTCTGGGTCTATGGTTTCATCTGAAAGTACTTTAACTAGTTAGCAGCGCTACAATCGCTAAGGACTGTCACTAACCTTGTCAGAAGTTCAAGAGCAATTGGAAGGCAATGGACCAAACGCAAAGTATGAGGGTAGTGTTATTACCGTTCTCAACCTTTCCCTAGTTACATTCTTAGTCCTTCTCGGCTTGAGCATGGTCGCGCCAATTCTTCCAACCTATGCAGAGAGCTTCCAAGTCTCCTATACTCTTGTCGGATTTGTTGTTTCCGCATTTGCTGTAACACGAATGTTTCTTGATATGCCAGCTGGTCTTCTCTCAAGAAGACACGATAAAAAGAGGATTATGATTTTTGGGCTAATGCTCCTATCGACCTCATCTGTATTAGCAGGTGTCGCCCAGAACTATCTTACGTTAGTAATTGCTCGAATGATTGAGGGTGCTGGCTCAGCTCTGTATGTCACAACAGCAACTGTATACCTTGCTCAGATTTCGGGAGAGGAGAAAAGGGGGCAGTGGATGAGTCTCTATATGGGTATGTTGCTTTTTGGAGCTATCTTTGGACCCACATTTGGAGGAATTCTTGCAGACACATATGATATGCGTGCGCCATTCTTCGCTTATGCGCTTATCACAGGTCTGGCAGTACTTCCAACATTGGTCCTGCCAAAACTCGCAAGCTCTGGAGATGATTCCCTTCCTCTCCAAATGGGAAGAGTCCTAAATGACATGCGGGAGGTTCTCTCCAATCGATCATTTCTGTTGGTCACATTTGCGGTCTTCACCATGTTCTTTCTACGAACAGGTGTGAGAACTACATTAGTCCCCTTGTTCGCTGCAAATAATCTGGGGATGAACTCGGCTGATATTGGTCTAGTGCTTACGATTGGAGGAATAACTACTGCAGTCACAATGACGCCGATGGGCAGCATATCGGATCGAATAGGACGTAAAATCCCGCTTGGACTATGTCTTATCTTGACTGCAGCCATCACCTTAGTGATCCCACTTTCTGGTGACTTGTTGACTTTATCAATAGCAATTGCGATATATGGGGCAACCACTGGTTTTCAAGGTCCAAGTGCAGCCTATGTGACCGATGTGTCGCCCCAAGATAAGCTTGAGGTAGCTATGGGACTTTATCGTACTATTAGCGATTTTGGATTTGTTATTGGGCCTCTCTTACTTGGCTTTTTGGCAGACGCCACAGCAACCCCGGTTCCTGGTGCACCTCACTCTGGGCTGATTGGTTTGTTTCCTTTCATCGTAGCTGCGATGATCCTCATAGTAGCATTCTTTGTTCTTCTAAGAGCTGAAGACCCTGCAAAAGATAGGAGGCAAAATAGAGTCTAGAATAGATATGGAAATCATTCAGCCGAAGCAACATTTTTTGCATAAAGAGTTCCAGTCGCTCCAAGTGAACCGACCTCAACACAGACTCTTACACCTTCATCCAGTGTATCGATTGTGGTGTAGCTTCCAATATTCAGCTTCACATATTCACTATCAAAGGTTTTGATGGTGATGAGCCCATCTTTTAGATCTGTGTCATCAAGGTTCAACCACAGACGCAACAATAATGCCTTGATACACATTTTGCATGATTTAGTCGTACCTAGTAGAAGGTCTGTTCAGACTGTCTATATTCTTTTCAGAAATTCTTGAATCTGAGCTTCATATTCTCTGGTTGATAGAGTGACTTCACGTTCTCTATTGTCATCTGTTGCGGTCACAGTCACAAAACCAAGATTGCTTTTGAATTCAACACAACAGTTAGAGGACTCGTCAGACAGTTTTAAACCAAGATTATTATTGAAGAAGTCTTTAGCTCGTTGGAGTACTTCTTCTGAGGACCGTCTGGTTTTCTTAGACATCACTTTCATCTATATTCAATATAGTTAACTTATTTTGGCTAATAGTTCTTTGCATCCAAGAGCTTTACACACACTAGGTTCAGCATATCAGCCAGATTACCGAATCTTTTGTTCATTTATCAAAAGTTAAGTATAACCCTCTGAGTTTCAGAGTATGGTGTTCCTTTTTGAAAAATGATGTGTCTATAGTGCTAGCAGGTGCTGCTGGGCAAGGAATTGAAACAGTAGCTGGGATGCTTGCCTCGATAATTAAGAACTCTGGATACAATGTATTCGTGACGAGAGAGTTTATGTCACGTATCAGAGGTGGAACAAACAGTCTTCAGATGCGTGTTTCCTCTGAACAGATAGCAGCTTATACAAAACACACAGATGTTGCAATTCCTCTAAATTCCACTGCAATCTCACATTTACGAAAGTATGACAGACTTAGCAAAGAAACAACTGCAATCGGTGAAGCGGAATTTCTGAAAGAAGAATCAGCTGCAGACCTTGCAGACATTATTGAAGTACCCTTTACAGAGCTTGCGAAAGAAGTTGGAGGAAAAATCTATTCTAATACAGTCGCTGCAGGAGTCATTGCATCTATTTTCAACGTTGATGAGGAGGTAGTATCGAACTATCTATCCTCTAGATTTGCATCTAAAGGAGAGGATGTTGTTGACAACAACCTGAAAGCATATAGAAAGGGATTCGAGATTGGGAATGACTTGAAGGAGAGAGGGAAGCTGAACTTCTCACTCGAAAAGAATCCAAGTGTAAAGGAGGATTTGCTCTTGAGTGGGACTCAAGCCGTAGCTCTGGGTGCAATCGCAGGAGGGTGTAATTTCATCTCGGCCTATCCCATGTCACCCTCTACAGGTGTTCTTACCTTCCTATCACAGCAGGCCCAAGAGTTTGGAATAGTTGTTGATCAAGCAGAAGATGAAATTTCTGCGATGAATAAAAATCTTGGAGCTTGGTATGCTGGAGCAAGAGCAATGGTCACAACATCAGGAGGCGGGTTTGCGTTGATGACAGAAGGACTGAGCCTAGCAGGAATGATTGAGAACCCCATGGTCATTCATTTGGCACAGAGACCAGGTCCTGCGACAGGGCTGCCTACTCGAACTGAACAAGGTGACTTGAATTTTGTACTCCATGCAGGGCATGGCGAATTTCCCAGAGTTGTCTTCACTCCAGGAACTGTAGAAGAGGGGTTCAGACTCACAAGAACGGCCTTTAATGTCGCTGCTAAGTATCAGGTGCCCGTCTTTGTTTTGACCGATCAATTCTTTGTTGATTCTTCAAATAATACTCCAAAACCAGACTTGAAATGGACTGTTGAAAAACACATTGTGATAACTGATGAGAACTATCAGCGCTATAAACTTGGTAAAGATGGCGTATCCCCTCGAGGGATTCCGGGTCATGGGACAGGTGTTGTTGTTGCAGATAGTGATGAACATGATGAGAATGGGCACATCACTGAGGATTTGAATCTAAGACCTAAGATGGTCAATAAAAGGTTGCATAAGAAACTTAAATTATTACGAGATGATGCGATTCCGCCGAAACTAATAGGGGATAGCAAATACAATACGCTTATGGTAACTTGGGGTTCAAATTACTACGCAGTAAAGGAGGCTATTGATGCTAGCAATACTGATGGAGTTGCTTTGCTTCATTTCTCCCAAGTATATCCGATTTCAAAGGATGCTATCAAACATCTCGAAAAGGCTGAGAAGATAGTTGTAGTTGAAAACAATGCAGTGGGACAGTTTGCTGACCTAATTCAAAGAGAAACAGGAATCCAAATTCCTGATGAGAACAGACTGCTGAGCTATAATGGACTACCATTTCCTGTTGAGGAAGTTACGAGATATATAGAGAATATTACGAAAAAGGAGGGAGCACAATGAAGACAGAGGACTTTGAGATAATGGACAGCGTAGATTATGATATCGCATGGTGTCCGGGTTGTGGAAACCATGGGATTCGTGAAGTCTTGAAAGATGCTCTTAGTGAGTTGAATTTGCGACCACAAGAAACTGTAATGGTTTCGGGGATTGGACAAGCAGCAAAAATGCCTCATTATATCAAAACGAATGTCTTCAATGGTCTGCATGGTCGATCATTGCCTCCTGCGTTGGCAATCAAAGCTGCAAATCCGTCATTGACTGTGATTGCTGAAAGCGGGGATGGATGCATGTATGGAGAGGGAGGCAATCATTTTCTCCATACCATATTAAGAAACCCAGACATCACTGTCTTTGTGCATGACAACATGGTCTATGGACTGACCAAAGGCCAGGCGTCCCCTACTAGTCAGAGGGGCTTTACAACACC
>JBHLPA010000281.1:0-3805 GCA_048939935.1 Promethearchaeota archaeon
TCAATGTCACCCATACTTTGCTTCATAGCAGTGTGGACAATTTCATACGCTGAACGGTAAGGAGCCCCTTCAACGATTTCTTGGATAGCTTTCCTGTATCTTGTTACAAGATTTCGAAGATAAGAAGCCATGATTTCCTCGGATTCGATTCCCAATTTTGTTAGTAGCCAATCAATTGCGACAATTGGATAACGATGTGTGTCAATCAGAGTTGAGTCCAAATCAAATATGACCGCCTCAAACTTGCTCAGGTCCAATTTATTCAAGACAGTCAAATCTCCAGAGATCATTCACCTTTTCCAAGGTAAATTCCATGCGGATCAAGCTTGTGCATTATGTCTATCTGCTCCTGAGTTGGTTCCGCAGTAGTGGGAACATCATCTGGGACCATCAGGTCGAACATCACATTATCTAGTACGTCTTGAACTATGTAGCCCGGATGAACTGATTTTAGTCGTATCTTCAGTGAGTCAGGATCAAAGTCCATCTGACACATGTCAGTAATAACGATTTCAGGACCATTACCTACCATTGACCATTTCTCCCGAGACCCTGGACCTTCAAGATGTCCAGGTGAAGTCATGTAGTCGAGTTCTTTCACAAATTTACGTTTATCATGAGACATCATGACAATGAGTCGTTTCGCAGAAGATGCAATGTCGTTGCCACCTCCACTTCCCGGGAGTTTGACTTTGGGTTTTTCATAGGGACCAATATAGCTTGTATTCAGATTCCCAAATTCATCAATCTGAGCTGCTCCGAGAAAACCAACATCAATTCGACCACCTTGAAGTAGGAAACCTAAGGTTTCAATCAAACCTATCGAAGCTGAGCAACCATAATAGTATCGAGTGTCAGCAACTGATAGAGGGACCTCTCGGGGACGCGCATCAATGAAACCGGCTTCCGAGATGAGATTCGATCGAGGAGCGTGGGTTTCCTTTGCTAATAATGCGGCAAGAAGAGGCATCCCAGTACCTCCAAAGACATTCTCACCATCACGAACATGACTTGAAGCACAGGCGATAAGAAATTCTGTTTTGGAATATTCAACCATTATCAGTACCCCCATGGTTTCCTTGCCCTAAGTTCTTGCAACCGTTGCCATCCAACAAGGTCGAGATACCCGTAATGGTCTTCGACGCCAAGTATGTAACCATTAAGATACTCTTGCCATCCTTCCTCAGTCTGAGTCAACTTGTGAAACATCATCAAATGCTCGAGGTCATAGTCATAATAGCCATGTGCCATCATCGGATGAGCGATGAAAGGTAAGACAACGACATGGTCAACATACATGGCGGGTATCTTAGTCTGGTCAGGTCGGGTTCGTACTTCTTCCTCATCAATAATCTCTTCAGCTAAAACAATGAGTTTCTTTCCGCAACGAGACCCTTCAATGTCTTCTCCTACTATTCCATCGATTTGAGCGTTACCGGTTTTGTCAACTCGTTGGACATGCACGATGCTGAAATCTGGCTGTAATGAGGGGACAGCAGTGAGTTTCTGTCCAGTGAATGGGCAGTCGATGACCTTGAGCTTGTTATCTCCACGATATCGTGAAAGACGAACCATGTCAGTGCCCATCATACTTCTCAAGGGCATGAATGGTACATTAAGCGCCCCGCCAAGAAAACGCATAGCCATAGCAAGATTAGTGTAATCCTCCACTTCAAGTACACCCTCAGCAACTCTGCGTCGAATGTTATTTGAGAGACCTAGAGCCTCTATCGCTGAGAAAGCAATTTCATACCTATTTACAACACCAGCACCAGCCATAATCTCTAGGTCTACTTCAGAGCCACATGTGTAGACTGTGAGGTTACGTTTCTTCTGCCTGACGAGTTCGTGTGAAAATGCAATGGGAGGTCGTTGGTAGCCAAAGCCACCCCAGAATAGACCATCACCATCAGATACCTTCTTCGCAGCCTCTGCAAGTGTGATGCGTTTGTCTTCAACTTCAGTCTCTGTCAAATACATTCACCTGATAATGAATATCCTGTGTAGTCAAGCGGGTCAGCAGCAATATGCCTTTTATCTTTGACCATGGAGAGTTCTGAGACTCATCAAAAGAGGGAGAGTATCAATGATACAATGACTGGTATGATAATTATCAGAGTGCAACAGCAAGCCGCACCTATGAACAGAGCACGGGAGAGGGAAATATCATCCTCTACAGTAGGACCTCTAGTTACAATATGTGGTCCAAGAATACCTTTTGTCACGGTTATTCCTAGGTCATCATCTATGGGGATAGATCCAGTCTGTGGGTCGTATTCGTACAGCTGCGAGCAAAAAGGACACTTGATTCTGATTGGTCCATCGAGTGAGTCAGGGATTGAATCTTCCAACTTGTAAGCACAAACAGGACAGACTGGATGCTCAGGCATTTTCCATCACATTCCTAGAACCAAGACCATAACCACCCAAATCCCAAGATGAGTGAAAAGATGAACAGCAGTATTGGGAGGACACAACACAGACAAAGCAGCACTCCACAGCAACCGCCACCTCCACTCTGCTGGACTTGATCTTGTTCAAATCCATAAGGGGTATCACTCTCATACACTTCATAGTGAGGCCGGAATGCCGATCCCTCTTGCCTTACTCTTCCTCCACGTTCATTCTTGGGCAAAGAAAACGCTCCGAAGCCTGGCATGAATTCAAAATATCCACCGCAGTTGTTGCATCGGAGTTTGATCTTGTTATCGTAGTCCATCATCTTGTCTGTATGGACAGGCGCTCCGCAGTAAGGACAATTTGGCACCTCGGACATCTTAATTCCTCAACTTGATTGTACTAAGACAGATGAAGTAGTGAGAGGTTTTAAACTTCGTCAGTAAAGAACATCTTACCGAGAACTAAATAGGAGGATTGATTCAGCCAGACTCATGGCAACCAACGAGATTTGTCCTTCAAGACGATTTCCGGGGATACTGGGAATAATTGGACCCATAATCGCACTTGTAACCATATCTATAGCAATAGTGCTCTCACTTTCTTGGTTCACATGGGAAGGAAATGCACTGAGCGATCTTGGAAATTATGACAATGGTCTATCTGCAGCTATCGTGTTCAATTCGGGTCTCATTCTCACTGGGGCTCTCCTGCTTATTTTCGTTTATTGTTTTGTTAGAACAATCAAGGACCTACCTACAAAGTTGGGACTGATTCCCTTCTTTATAGCACTCGTATTTCTCATAGCAATAGGTGTCTTTTCAGAAAATGCAGGAGTCATTCACTACTACGTGTCAGTAGGATTCTTTGGAAGTTTCCCATTTGCAATGTGGTTTGTTGGATTAGGTTTCTTAAGATTCCGCAAGTTCTGGTGGTTTTCTCTCATCTCTATTATTCTGCCATTCTACTCGATATACATGTGGACCGCATGGTTCGGTGGTGTTTTCCCCTTCTGGACAGGTAATGCAATCCCTGAGATCACGACTGCACTCACGGGGATTGGATGGCTTTGGTTGATTTGGTTCTTGTACGACAGAAGTGACCTTTCAATAATAACACAATGATCCAGTGGTGTGATTTAGGTTTCAAAGTTCATAGCAAATCAGTTATGTGAGAATTTGGATATATATTCTGTAGTGATAAAAATGGGAATAAGAATCAGGTGGTTGGGTCATGCTGGTTTTCAGATCAAGACTGAAAACAATGTAATCTACATTGATCTCTACCGCCCAAAGCAATTAAGAAAGAAGGTTCCCGATAAGTTAGAACCTGCCTCACTACTACTCATTACACATTCTCATAATGACCATTTATTCCCTGAGGCTATCAATGAAGTACGCACCGATCA
>JBHLPA010000282.1:0-3802 GCA_048939935.1 Promethearchaeota archaeon
TATTATGAGTGAGAATTTTCTATGGTCACTTGGTTAGCTTTTTTAATGGCAATTCATCGACCCCGACCAACCTATCTTAGAGATGATGATTTATGGAGAAGAAGACACTTGGCATTTTGCTGACGACTTCACCATACACCTTTCAAAACAGTCACACGTTCTATGACCTATGCAAAGCAGCACTATTGAAAGGATATGGTGTCAAGGTATTTCTTTTCGTTGACGGTGTCAACAATGCGAAATTGAATCAGGACCCTGATCCTGATAGACCAATGAATGAGAAGTTTCAGGAGCTCGCTGATGAGGGAGTTTCGTTTCAAGCATGTGGACTCTGCACATCTGCCAGAGGCTTTGACCAGACGGGGGCTGATTTCATACCTGGTGTTGAAGTTACAGGTCTAACAGAGTTTGCTGAGATTGTTGGAGAGGTGGACAGATTAGTAACCCTCTCAGCATAGGAGTGGACAAATATGGAGTTTACAGAAAGACCTGTTCTAATTCTTGTAAGAAGTAGACCTTTTGGCAAGATACTGGCCGCTGAAGGATGGCGTGCAGCAGTAGGAATGTTTGGTATGGACCACCAACCTCAACTACTCTTTCTAGGTGACGGTGTGTATGGTCTCATGAAAGATCAGGATATTATGCACATTCGGATGTTCAAATCAACCTTTGAGAGCTTTGATGGACGGATTACAGTCAGTAAGAAATCACTCGAAGAACGAAACCTAGCTGCTGATGAAATTTTTGAGAATGTGGAAATCCTCGAAGATAAAGATGTGGCAAAGGCATTCAGTGAAAATGAGATTGTAATTACATTCTAAGGAGGAAATGAAAGTGAAGTATCTAATTTGGTTATCAAATCAATGCACAGATGTGCGTGAAGTTGTTAATGCAATGAGAACAGAAGATATTGAAACCGATTTACTCTTAGTCCAGGATGGTGTGTACCTTATAGACAAAGGGTGTCCTCACTCAGCGGAGATCAAGGATCTAAAAGTCAAGGTTCATGCATTAAAAAATCACATTGAAGAGCGTGGAATAGGCTCAAGATTAGTTGTTGATGCGAATCAGGTGGAGTATCCTGAGATGGTTGAATTAATTATGGAGGAATACGATAAAGTCATCTCATTATAGTATGTTTATGAAACGAGGGTGAAAAAATGTCAGATAAAATTTATGTAATAAGTTGCAGTCAAGACTTGCAAAGTATGGGTATGGATCGATTACGAACTGCAGTAGAGGGTTTGGACGAGAAGACTCTTTCATTGGACTGGTCAAAGACAAGACTTGTTCCAGTGATTGCGAACGAAAAGGTTGCATTCCAAGCAGGAGAATCCCAATTCGTGCCTATAAAATCAATCTCGATTCCTGCGAAATCAGTGGTTTTCCAATCATTCTATGGTGTCAACGGAATGGGACACCTCTCATGTGTTGGTTCGCAGGAATTCAAAAAGCCAAGTGAGGATCGTACAGCCGACATGTCCATATTTCAGGCAAGAATCAAGGCGTCCGTCCTCAAAGGTGACCTATTGGGTCAGGTCTTGATAGTGCCTGGGAAATGAGATTGGAATTGTGAACCCATCCCGTATTGAGAATCTCTACGGGATGCCACCTCTATTTTTCCTGAAGACATTGTTAAATTTCCATCAGTGACTTTGGTGATATTCCTACATAGCAGATTTTTTTTTTCAGAGCCCTCGCAGATAGCTTGGTCGTAATTTATCTTTATCCTCAGATCCAATAGTATCAGTCAAGACTCTAAGAATAGCTTCCTTGTTTGCATTCAGCGTCCCTTGAATAGGAAGATAGTTCGAGGCATGGTTTGTCCTGAAGATACAATTTGATAGTTCGAGACCGCCAATGAGAACTTTGAGTTCCTTAAGGATGTCCCAAGGATCCATTGGTTCAAACTCTCGATTTTGCACCATCTCACTTATTCTTGTCCCTGGGGGAGTCATCAGCGTAAGAGCACCCACATATTCGGGATCAATCTCATTCAATACCTTAGCTGTTGCTTGGGCATGTTGTTCTGAGTTCTCAAGACCTCCCAACCCGAGGATAATTGTGAGTGAGAGAGGAATACCTGCTTCACGAATCTTTTTGCAAGCTGTGATATTCTCTTTTGAGTCAACTCCTTTTCGAGACCACCGAAGTAAATCATCATCTCCAGTTTCCAAACCAAGGTAAACGATACCTAGACCTTCATCCTTTATCTTTTTGAGATCATCAACACTCTTGTCACGAACATCCTTTGCATATCCATATAGACCAACTCGTTCCAGTGTGGGTAGTTCAGGTCTCAGCACGCTTAGTGTGTCCCTAAGCTCCTCTGTTGACATAGCAAGAGCATTTCCATCAGCTAGAAACACCCGTTTCACTCTTTGCTTGTATGATTCAGGAAGCGAGTCTAAGTCTGATTGAATTCCAGCCGCACCTCGCACTCGGTAATTTTTCTGTTTGTATGAAACGCAGAAGATACAGGCATTGTGAGAACAGCCTACTGTTGCCTGAAGAATGAGACTTCTTGCCTCACTTGGAGGTCTCCAGATTGAACCATCATACTGAAGCATTCGAAAGCACATTTAATACATGTTTGAATTTCTTATGGCTCTATCCCATAATCCCTAGAAAATTTGGGAGTACTTCTCACTCAGATATTTAATGAATGGTTCAGCGGTCAAGGATTTTCCAGTGATTTTTCCTATCATCTCAGGAGGATCATACAAATTGGATTTCTTGTGCACGTTGTCTGTCAACCAATGAACAACATTTGATATCTCTCCTCCAGAAACTTGAATCTTCCAATCTGGTATATCAGAGGTCATCTTCTCGTCCAGCATCGCCGCATAGAGATTCCCTAGAGCATAAGTTGGGAAATATCCCCAATATGCCCAAGACCAATGGACGTCCTGCAAAGCACCTTCTGTGTCTGTTTCAATCTTGACACCAAGATACTCATCATATTTCTCGTTCCATATTGATGGGATTTCACTGACACTGATTTTCTCACTGAACAGGTCCTCCTCTATCTCAAACCTGATGATAATATGAAGTGCATATGTCATTTCATCAGCCAAGACTCGAATCTTGGAAGCATCAACAATATTGATTGCTTGCAAGATTTCTTGATAAGAAATATCGTTAAAGATTCCTTTAGTCAGTTCGAGAAAATGTGGATAGTAATACTTCCAAAATTCAGAGGATCTGCCAATTATGTTCTCTACAAATCTACTTTGAGATTCACTGAAACCAGAGCTGCAACTCTTTCCAAGCATCATCCATTTCCAAGCTGAGTTTTGATTTTGATGGTGGAGAGCATGTCCTGTTTCGTGTAATCCACCAAATACTGCCCTAAACAAATCATCTTCCTGATAATGAATAGTGAAGCGAACATCATCATAATAACCTATAGTGAAGGGATGTTCTGATTCATCTATTCTACCTCCTGAATCCTTGGAAGTAGTATCATATCCCATGACATTTGCAAGATCAGTCACTAATTCTCTCTGAATATGAATAGGGACAGTTCGTTTCTTAAAATCGACTTTTATATCACTGCAAGCGGATTGAAACTTTTTAGTAAGTGGAACCAACTTCTTTCTTAGGTCACTAAATACTCCAGAAATCAATTTGGTTGTCATTTTGGGTTCCCACATATCCATAAACGCATCTAGCTGGCAATCTAATTCCATTCGTTCCATCATTATATCAGCGATTTTTCTGGAAATCTCTAAAAGGGTAGATAAGTCTGGCTCAAATAATTTCCAATTGTTGGTTTCTTTTGCTCTTGTCCATGCAGCTG
>JBHLPA010000283.1:0-3795 GCA_048939935.1 Promethearchaeota archaeon
TTTGCCATATAGACTATCATTGGCAATTCCTGTACTTTTTGTTAGCTTCTTCTTGGGAAACTGGATAGGAGCTAGGGCTGCTTACCTTAAAGGCAAACTAAATGAAACAAGTTACTTTACACTGGTCTTTTGTAACCAATTGCCACCGTTCTGGCTTGGATTGGTAGTTATTTTTCTTTATGTATTGATATTCAGAAGCATTCCACCAATCGGAGCTGCAACCCAAGGAGTGATACCATCTTTGAGTATAGACTACTTTGTTGACCTTTTAGAACACTGGATTCTGCCTTTCCTGACATTATTAGTTGTGTACATCGGAGCGTGGGCAACCGGAATGAGGTCAATGGTCACTCATGAAATGGATTCCGGCTATGTTCGCTATGGTGAACAGTTGGGTTTCAAAAAAAGGAAATTAATGTCTTATACTCAAAGAAATGCAATCCTGCCACAATTGACTGGATTAAACATGGTGTTCAATGGTATCATAGGACAGACACTAGTAATCGAGATTGTTTTTGGCTGGCCAGGTCTTGGGTTGCTACTCTACAACGCAGTTTTCAATTATGACTATCCGTTGATCTTTGGTTGCTTTTTAGTCATCATCATCATAATAGTGGTGGGGAATTTTCTGATTGACATTCTCTATGGATTCATAGATCCACGAATTAGGACTGGACATGGAGGGTAAAATATGTGGGAGCTGCTGTTGAAAAGTCGGAAAGCCATGTTTGGTTTGGTAGTGTTAATCGTATTTATTCTGCTGGGTACAGTGGGACCACTCTTTGTCGGAGACCCCTATGCTATGAACTTTAACCTGATGGGCAAGCCGCCCAGTCTTGGGCATATTTTGGGTACGACGAGTTACGGGGAGGACGTCTTTTCCCAACTTTGCCATGCCATTGGTAACTCCCTATTAGTTGGTCTAATTGCTGGTAGTTTAGGCACCTTAATCGCAGTCCTCGTTGGAGCTGTAGGTCCGTACAGAGGAGGACTGGCTGACAGGATTTCCAATCTGGTTACAAATCTTGCACTAGTACTCCCTCTGATACCGCTCTTCATAATCATCGCGTCAGTTGTACGTGGGTTGAATTTGGTTCTAATTGGAGTAATACTAGCTGTGACATCATGGCCATGGGCTGCGAGGAGTATTCGATCTCAGATGTTGACCCTCAAAGAAAGAGAGTTTGTGGATCTTGCTCGAATGTCTGGAGATGGAAGTGTACGGGTAGTTGTGACAGAAATCTTACCGAATATGTTCGCCTATATAATGATGGTATTTGTGATATTGACTGGCTCATCAATTCTAGCTGAGTCAGCTCTCAGCATGATAGGCGTTTCCACGACCCGCACAATCACTTTGGGGTATATGCTCTATTGGGCTCAGCATGAAACGACTGTTCCCTTTTGGTGGAATATCTGGTGGTGGTTTATCCCACCGGGCATTGTGTTGACAATAATACTGACTGCATTTTTCGTCATCCATGCAGGGTTGGATGAAGTTTTCAATCCAAAGTTACGGAGGATTTGATTTCTCTTGACGGAACACATTCTTGAAGTCGAAGACCTCAAAGGGTACTATAGGGGTGTGTTTGGTGTCGTTCATGCCGTTGACGGAGTTTCGTTTAATTTAGGCCGAAGCGTAATCATGGGGATTGCAGGTGAATCAGGTGGTGGTAAATCCACACTTGCTCAACTTGTTTCCGGGTCACCACCCCCGCTACTGCACCATGAGAGCGGAAAGATCCTCGTTGATGGAATTGACATATACAACATAAAACCGGAGCAGCTTAGAACAGAGGTAAAATGCAAGCGTATGTCCTATGTACCTCAAGCCTCAATGGAATCTCTGAATCCAGTTAAGAGGATAAAGGACTTCATCTTCGATGTTGTGGGGCAACGCACTGGTAAAAGAGTTTCCTCAAAGGAACGGAAAGAAGAGATTATTGAGATGGCTACGAACCATCTCAAAACACTGGGATTGGACAGGCCGGTCCTGGATCGCTACCCACACGAACTCAGTGGAGGTATGAAACAAAGGGTTGTGATTGGGATATCAACCCTGTGGAATCCTAAGCTCCTGATAATTGATGAACCAACTTCAGCTCTCGATGTCACTTCACAAAAACGTATGATAAGAGCTCTTCTGAATTTGAAGCAGATTGGGATTATTGAAAGCATGCTATACATATCTCATGATTTGACAAGTCTGAGACAGCTCTGTGACGAATGCATGGTAATGTATGCAGGAAAAATCGCAGAGATAGGCGATATGGATGGGATAATTGATGATCCTCAGCACCCCTATTCCCGTCTGCTTACGGCAGCAATCGCATCCTACGACTCGAAAGGAAAAAGGATAGACGAACTCAAGAGCATCCCAGGATCTCCTCCCGACTTGAGAACACCGCCCACTGGGTGCAGGTTTCATCCACGATGCCCATACGTTATGGACATCTGCAAGACTGAAGAACCGCCTATGGTCATGGTCGAAGATGGAAAGCGAGGTGCATCCTGTTGGTTACTGACTTCAGAAGGGGGGTAGAAGTATGGAAGACGAACAGAATACAGTAAACAAGGATGTCATCCTTAGGTGCAAAGACCTGACCAAGGAATACACCTCTGGTCTTGTTAGAACAAAGACTGTTCTAGGTGCGAAGAACGCATCTTTCGATATTAATAGGGGAGAGATTGTTGCTCTTGCAGGCGAGAGTGGTAGTGGAAAATCAACGATTGCCAAGATGATTCTAAGATTGATAGAACCATCGTCAGGCACCATCACTCTCAACGGCAAAAACATCAACTCGTACAGCATACGAGAATACTATAGACAAGTACAAGCTGTATTCCAGGATCCATACTCCGCATTCAATCCGTTTTACAAAGTCGATCATGTCATAGACAGAGCGTTTGGTCTCCGCAAAGATAATCCCGATGCTGACGAGAGAAGAGAGATCATCGAATCCACCTTCATGTCTATTGGATTAAATCCGAAGGAAGTATTGGGCAGATACCCTCACGAACTGAGTGGTGGACAAATGCAGAGGTTACTGATTGGAAGGGCACTTCTCATAGGTTCTCAGCTCTTGATAGCGGATGAACCGACCAGCATGATTGATGCGTCCACTCGAGCTGGAGTATTAAACTTACTTCTCAATCTGAAAGATGAAAAAGATCTGTCTGTACTATTCATAACACATGATATCGGTCAAGCGCAGTACATTTCTGAGAGGGTTCTTATTATGAAAGAAGGAGAGATAGTCGAACAAGGTTCTGTCCATGATGTTTTCACTAAACCAGAACATCCTTACACAAAAGAACTTCTTGCTGCAGTACCAAGTCTATATGAAAAATGGGATGAGGTTGCCTAAAATTTTCAGAAAATTAAGCTGTTTTATGAGAAACTCCCAAGCAGAAATTGGTTTCCTGTACTGACCTCATTTTAACCGCTCCAAGTTGAAAAGCCGGTTGTTGTTTCGTGGGTTCTCAATGCAATTCAGAAATTTCACGCTTTGTGATTACTAATTTTTTACAGCAATTTGCAATTTCTGCAGCTTTTTTTTCGCCAAAACTCATGTAATTGCTTATGTATTCCATTCTAACAGCTTATTTAATCGCGATAATCCTTAGGAGGAGAAATTCCAAGTGAAAAGAGGAAATAAGGTTGCAACCACGGTGATAATCAGTATCATGGTGGCTGCAATGGTCTTATCCAGTTTCAGCATGAATCCCGTTGTCGCACAGACCACCGTACCGAGGAGCGAAACGGTATGGGGGGCGGGATTCGGAATGAACACT
>JBHLPA010000284.1:0-3748 GCA_048939935.1 Promethearchaeota archaeon
GTGGTCTTTGCATCAATCACTGTCCAGTTGTAGCCGCGGTAGGTGTTGACCGGTTCAGCGGCCCACGTAGTATTGCTGTTGAGCTAAGTAGGTCTCCCCCAGAATTCTGGTCCACAGCGGATACAGTGTATCTATGTACTGGATGTGGTACTTGTCGAGAGGTCTGTCCAAAAAATGTGAACATCCCTGATGTTGTCAATATGGTTCGTACCAGGATTTTCGAATACCGTCAAGATTTGGTTCCTAAGGGATTCAATATTGTCAGGGAAGTTCTTACTGAACATAGACTTGCCTTTGAGCCATGGGAGGATAAAGAAGAGAAGAATGAAAGTAGGGATATGCGCTTAGAACATCTTGGTCTCCCATTTATTGAGGACAGAGCCATTGATGACGCTGAAGTTCTATTCTATCCTGGCTGTCAAGCAGAGGAACGAACTCAAGAAGTTCGCGAAGCTGCAAAGGTGATACTAGATTATTTTGATATAAATTATACATTGCTTGACGAGATGTCTTGTTGTGGTTTACCGGCTAGATTAATTGGGGATCATGAAACTGACCAGAAATTAACCAGCTTACTGAAGAAAAAGGTCCAAGAACTCGGAGTAAAAATGATTGTAACAACTTGCGCAGGTTGTACATCGAGTTTGTCGGACATCGCCCAACGTGATGAATGGGGTGTCCCCATATTTCATATGCTCGAGTTCCTAGTCGAACAAATTGGTCTTGAGAGATTTGGTAGTGCAATGAAACAAGTCTCAGAGTTTTCGGATGTTCATGTGTCTGTACACGATCCTTGTCATCTAATACGACACACCTCTCGTCAGATCTCCGATTATGCCCTTGAAATCTTACGTTTAATACCTGGAGTGAAGGTTTCTGTGTCTGAAGCGTATGACTCCTGTTGTGGAGGGGGTGGTATGGTTTCTTACCATTCTCCTGATATATCAAACGCGGTTGTTAAAGAGAATCTTGAAGCAATCCGGAAGACACATGCTAAAAGACTTGTAACTCCCTGCCCACTTTGCACAGCACAAATTGAGAGCAATCTCTTCAAATCAGGTAGTTCCGTTGAAGTCGATGATCTCACAGTATTCATTGCTCAAAGACTACCAAAGAAGGTGTGATTATCTCATGCTTGATGAAGAGTCTAAGAAGAAGGCTTTTGCACGCATTGCTAAGATTGTGGGAAAAACGCATGTTACGAAATACGAAACTGATCGGATTTTGAACGCTCATGATGCATGGCCTCTTAGTGAAGCAAAATTACGCGCAGGCGAAATACTTCCTTTAGCTGACATGGTTGTGTTTCCAAGATCTGTTGACGAAGTTTCTAAGATTCTCGTTGTAGCCAATGAATTGAAGATTCCTGTGATTCCTGTTGGTGGTGGTGCTGGTACATGCGGAGGGACATTGCCTATTTACGGGGGAATCCAGCTTGATTTGAAGCGTCTTGACCAGATTTACCAGATTGACCATGATTCTATGTTGGTGCGGGTTCAGGCTGGTGTTGTCGGAATTGATCTAGAGGAAGAAGTCAACCGTCATGGATACACAACGGGACATACACCCACATCCCTCCGTGCATCAAATGTCGGAGGTTTCATCGCAACAAGATCGGGCGGCTCGATGTCCTCTCTTTATGGGAAAATCGAGGATCTGACACTGGGACTTCAGATTGTACTTCCAGATGGATCCATAATTGAAACAAAAGCGGTTCCAAGACACTCTGTTGGTCCTGACCTTCGTCAACTCTTCATTGGATCTGAGGGTACATTGGGTATCATCACAGAAGCGACACTCAGGTTGTTTCCTCTCCCAGAGGTGCGCCGGTTCAGAGGTGTTAGTTTTCCAGATGTTCATAGTGGACTGGTAGCGATTCGCAAGATATTCAGAGTTGGTATCCTGCCATCTGTTGTTCGCCTGTATGACCCTGAGGATGCAGCTTTGAGTTTCAGCATGCATTTTCAATTTGAAGAAGGACATTGCATGCTTCTCCTAGCTTTTGATGGAGATGCTAATAAAGTCAAAATTGATGAAAAACACTCCCTCAAGATTTGTCTTGATGAAGGAGGCACTGATCATGGAGAGGGACCATCAAAGCGTTGGTGGGAACACCGATATGATATGTACTATCCAACTCGGTTAACTACAGGAGGTTATGCTATCGGTGACACTATTGACATCGTGGCAACATACGATAAGTTAGAGAATGTCTATCATGCAATGAAGATTGCTATGGAAGCAGAAGATGCTGTGGTTATGTCACACTTTTCTCACATGTATCAGAATGGTGGAAGTATCTACATGATCTTCTTCACATCTCAACCAGATGCTGAATCTGCTTGGGCGACCTACAAAAGAATCTGGGATGCTGGAGTCGCTGCATGTCTTCGTGAGGGTGGAACTATGAGCCATCAGCACGGGATTGGTCTCTCTAGAAGCACCTATACTGAGGATGAACTCGGTTCCAGTTTCAAGGTCTTGAAACAAATCAAAGAAGTCTTGGACCCGAATGGAATTATGAATCCTGGAAAGTTAGGATTGGGGGTGCGTAAGTGATAGACTCCGAGAAAGTTGCAGAACAGGTTCGAATGTGTGCTGCATGTCCAAAGATGTGTAGACATGTGTGTCCTACATTCTTTGCATGGAGGTCTGATGCTCCCACACCTCATGGACGCGCTCTATTGATACATCAGGAGATCGTTGGAACTCGTGAGATTGATGAACGTGGTGTAGAAGTGTTATATCAGTGCCTAGAATGCAGTCATTGCCTTACATGGTGCAAACCTGAGATAGATATCGCTACCATTGTTGAGATTAAGCGTCGTGATTTAGTAGAGTCCGGCAAAGAACCTTCAGGTATTTTCAAACTCACGGCACTTATCAAAGACACTCACAATCCGTTCGGGGAAAAGCAGACCAAGAGGAACGACTGGATACAAAGGAAAGGCAAGAAGGGTAGGAAGATACTCTACTTTACTGGTTGCACAGCAGCCTATCGTGAAACAGACAGCGCACAGGACACAGTAACGCTTTTGGAGCAACTTGGTTTCTTGGTTGTGATTTCATCAGATGAATGGTGTTGTGGAAGTCCTTTATTCAGAACTGGAAACCAAGAAGCTGGGTTAGAACAAGCAGCACACAATATTGAGATGCTGAACACTATAGATGTTGAAGAGATTCTAGTCACATGTCCTGGGTGCTATCGTGTGTTGACAAATGACTATCCTGAACATGGTTATGAACTTAACAAACCAGTTCGACACATCAGCGAGTTCTTGAACACTATGTTACCTCAGTTGCCCGTCATGAACTTTGAAGGTGATGTTACGTTTCACGATCCCTGTCACCTTGGACGCCATTCTGGAGTATATGACGCCCCACGTAAGGTAATTGAGCAAGTTTCAGGATCACCTGTTGTTGAAATGGAACGGAATAAAGAAAATGCAATGTGCTGTGGCAATGGAGCTGGTCTCAGGACACTGTTTCCGGAATATGCAAAAAAGATTGGAGCTGAAAGAATTCGACAAGCAACTTCAACCGGTGCGAAATATCTTGTCACCTCATGTCCTTTTTGCAAAGAGATGTTGAATTCGCAGACAAACACGGCCTTGAACGTTCTTGACTTATCGGAGTTTGTCAGACAAGCTATCGAGGGCCGCGATGTGAAGACAGATTAGGATTAAAACTTAGGATAAAGTGACCAATATGGATGCCGAGGAGTTACTTCGTCTGAAGGTGCGCCTCT
>JBHLPA010000285.1:0-3728 GCA_048939935.1 Promethearchaeota archaeon
ATTCTCACAGAGATTGGTTCTTGGACATATGAATATCTTGATGGCAGCTCATTGACTGAAACAATCATTGACGATCTTGTTGCAGATGGCATTCCCGTAATTTCTCCAAGTGGAAACCTTGGACAATCGGACAAACATGCGATGGTTACAACTACTCCATATACTCCCCATTTGATTGACTTTATCGTTCCCCAACTAGGTGTAGAAATTTCAGAAGTTTATATCACAGTCTTATCAGTGAGTACAACTGATTTTGTGGCTACTAATTTCACTTTGAATGTCAATGGCGTTATAACCTTACTCACCCCAGGCATAGGTGAAGAAATATGGGTCCTGCCATCAAATATCTCCCCTGGGGTCGATGTTCAGTCATACACATCAGTTTCCTCAAGAGGTACGAGAATGCTTGCTATCTACCTATATGGCCCAGGTCTTCCAACTAATCCTCCTTCCGCACCATATCAACTCGGTATCCAAACACCAGATTCGGCTATAATCCATACATACATTGCTGATGACCAAAGCGGATGGTCTGGAGGATGTGTATGGACAACAGACATGACTGATAGTTACCACATATGTTGGCCTTCTACAGCAGACAGTGCCATAAGCGTAGCAAGCTATCATACAAGGAGTATCTATGGAACAGCTGGAGCTCGTGCTAGCTTCTCCTCAATTGGTCCTAGGATTGATGGCTTTGCCAAACAAACAGTTGCCGCTCCCGGTGGTTGGGACATTATCTCAGATTATGCAAATGGATCTGTTTGGGAAGACTGGTACAATGGAAGCATCTTTCATTTCTATCCGCAATTTGGAGCTTATCGCATGTTTAGCGGAACGAGTGCATCAGGTCCCCATGTTGCTGGAGCCGCTGCACTACTGCTTCAACTCAATTCCACCATTGGAGATCAAGTGAAGGCAATCATAGAGTCAACTGCTGTTAGTGATGGATTCACAGGTGCCGTTCCAAACGACATGTGGGGTGGTGGTAAGCTTGATGTTGAAGCAGCTTTGAACTCCATCAAATCTGGACCTGACACTAATGGTCCTATTATTAGTAATCACGATCGCACACCATTTGCACCCAACTCAACACAGACTGTCACAATCACTGTCACAGTGACAGATGTATCTGGAGTGGATACGGTCATCTTGTCATACTATAACGGAACTACTTGGTTTAATGTAACTATGACCTGGACTGGGTCCGACTATGAGGGTGTGATCCCCTCATTTCCAAATGGTACTGCAATCAACTACAGGATCTATGCGAACGACACGCTTGACAACTGGTCAGTTTCCGCTTTGTATGGTTATACTGTGACCGATCCTGGACCTTCAACTACCACTACGCCCGGAACAACTACCAGTGGTCCAACACCAACCACTCCGACACCAACTGAACCTGATTATCTCAGATTGGCTCTCATGCTAAGTGCGATTCTTGCATTGATTATACTTTCAGTAGTGTGTAGCAAAAGGAAGTCTAAAGGTGCTGACTGAGAAAAAAGCAGCATAATGGTATCTATTCAACCCTTGATGCAGCCTGAGCAGGTCTTATATGAGCTTAGTATATTGCGAAAATGACGACAAATCAGACAAAAGGTATCGACCATGAAGCAACTTGGAGAATTCACACTCGATTTGGGCCATAAGAAACACATGCCTGTTGAAGTTTTAGTTGATAACGATAACACACTCATTCTTATCGATTGCAACTGCTGCGAGGAATTTTTATCAAGGCGACTTCCTGGAGGTGTTTTGATACCAATTGCTTCTGCCTTGAAGACTTTTTTTGAGAATCGTGGGATGCGTAATATTGACGTCAATGTGAGTGGTGTTCTGATGCGTCGAACTTACAAGGGGATTATGGATCCTAACGACCTTCCTGAGATGACTAAGGAACTGGAACAAGCAGTCAACAGATTTACACGTAAAAGAAAGAAGAAATAGACTGGAGAGAAGAGATCTCTCCAGCATATATCTATTGATTTTCAGCTTGGAACTCTTTGAGAAACTCTGCTAACCTCTTGACACCTTCGATAGACATAGCATTGTATATCGAGGCTCTCATTCCTCCGACTGAACGATGCCCCTTCAACCCAATCAGATCTCTGGTTGCACCCTCATCTACGCATTTCTGTTCTAATTCCGGCGTTTTCATTGTGAATGTCACATTCATTAAGGAACGTGAATCCTTTCTCGCATGCCCCTTGTAGAAACCATCTGATTCATCGATAACATCATAGAGAATTTTAGCCTTCTCACGGTTCCTCTTCTCCATCTCTTTTGTTCCTCCAATCTCCTTGAGATAATCGAGCGATAACTTACAGATGTATATTGGGAACACCGGTGGTGTATTGAACATCGACCCTTTCTCAGCATGAGTTTTCCATTTCTGCATAGTGGGTGTCTTATCTGGGACTCTGTCTAAGAGGTCTTCCCTTACAATTATAAGGGCTACTCCTGCTGGACCAAGATTTTTCTGAGCTCCCGCATAGATTACTCCAAATTTCTTCACATCTATCGGTCTGTCCATAAGATTCGAAGATATATCACACACCAATGGAACCTCTTTAGGAACCGAGGGCCACTCATGCCATTCTGTTCCGTAGAGTGTGTTGTTGCTCGTGATATGTGCATATGCTGCTCCATCGCTAAATTGCACATCTTTCGGAATGTATGAAAACTTCTCATCTTCAGAGGATGCAACAACTTTGACTTCTCCATAGTACTGAACTTCTTTGATTGCCTTAGTAGACCATCCTCCAGTATTGACATACTCCATGGGTTTCCCCTGAATCTGAAGGTTTATTGGAACCATGAAGAATTGAGTTGATGCTCCTCCACTTAACCAGAGTACCTTATAATCATCTGGTACACCCATAATCTCATGCACGAGTGAAGTTGCTTCATTCATTGTTTTATCCCACTCTTTCGAACGATGGGAAATCTCCATCACAGACATACCTGTGCCTTGAAAGTCAAGCAACTCCTCCTTTGCCTTTTCGAGAACAGGCAGAGGTAGTGTTGCTGGTCCCGGATAGAAGTTATAAACGCGCTTTGTCATTTCTTTATCTACTCCAATTTGTTAATTGTAAAACCAGTCCAAACCTTTGGTTGGAAGAAAGTGCTCTTTTGTGGCATGCACTCAAAATTCTTTGAAACTGCTTCGACTTCATTAACACGAGTCGGATTCATGAAGAATGCTGCTTGAGAGGTTTCTTTCACAGACTTAATGGATTCCTCGACAGCATCACCAATTCCCTTGATGTATGAAACATACCCTCCCCCTTTGATGGTCCCCTGCGCTAGTTTCTCCTTGTCAATTCCAAGCATCTTGTCAAGAATCAATGTATGAAGTATTGCAACATCCAGACTTCGAAGCTCCTCGGACTTGTCAGGAAGAAGTTTGTCCATTATTGTGAGATCTTGTAATGTCAACGCATAGAATTTTCCATCATTCATGAATAAACCAAAGGAGTGTCTCCCCTTCTCAAACATCTTTTCCATTAGTGAGAACATATCCTTCTTCGAGTCAAATGCTTTTACGTCGAAGTATTCATTCAGCTGATCCAATAATGACTTCTCTGAGAAGTCTTCAAGGTTCTGAACAAGCCGATGTGTAGGGAGGACTACTAAACCAGGATTTGAGATATTAACAAAGGTCAACATCCGATATCTAGCACTCTCCAAATCTGGATGGTCCCTTGACAGTGCTAAGGCAG
>JBHLPA010000021.1:0-12195 GCA_048939935.1 Promethearchaeota archaeon
AGACACAGAGATTCAATATTCGATAGATGACCTTGCAGCATTTCTGGAAAAGGATGATGATGTCCAACTCATGCTATACGGCGGTGAACCAACTCTTAGAGTTCCATTGATCACGGAACAGATGGACAGATTCCCTGATGCAAGGTTTATGCTCCAGACAAATGCACTTCTATTGAATAGAATTCCTGAAAACTATGTCAAACGATTCCACTCGATTCTAGTTTCTATTGATGGTACCGAGGAAACCACCGACCTTTACCGCTCCAAGGGTGTGTATCAGAAAGTCATCAAGAATGTCAGGTGGCTTAGAGAGATTCGATATGAGGGCGACATTGTAGCCAGGATGGCAGTTTCTGAACAGTCAGACATCTATCGCGATGTCAGGCATTTGCTAGACTTGAGAGACCCCTTATTCGATAACGTGCACTGGCAGTTGAATGTTATCTGGGATGCTGAAGGCAATTGGCAAGACTTCGATGGATGGGTCAGAGAGAGTTACAACCCAGGCATCTCTCGACTTGTTGAGGTATGGGTTGACAAAATGGAGACCGGAGTTGTTGAAGGGATAGTTCCCTTCAAAGCCTTGATGTTATCAATGCTCACCGGTGAGCAGAGTGAGATACGATGTGGATCCGGATTGGACACCTTCGCGATTCATATTGATGGTAGTATTGGAGTCTGTCCAATTTCTCCCGATTGGGATTTCTCGATTGTTGGAGATATTTGGGAAACCGAACCAAGGGATTTAGAGAACTGTATGCGAGTAGACGAGCCTTGCCCTTCTTGTGAAGAGTATGGAATTTGTGGGGGACGATGCTTGTTCGTTAACAAACAGAAACTTTGGGGAGAGGAAGGATTCAGGAAGATATGTGAGGTTTCCAGGCATCTCTTTCAGACATTGAAAAGTCATTCTCGAAAGGTAGGAGAACTCATCGAAAATGGAGTAATCTCAAAAGATTCGTTTGACTATCCGGAATACAACAACGGCTGTGAGATTATCCCTTAGGAAAGGCACATATCTGAAGACGTTACCTCACTGGAGGAAGGCGATGACATCAACACGTGACATACTCAACAAATTGGCAGCTGGCAAGATCTCCACCGAAGAAGCAGAGAAAGAGCTCAAAGCATTGGCATTGACGAAAATTGGTGACATCAGTATGGTTGATGCAAATCGCCAAGAGCGAAGTGGTGTCCCTGAGGTAGTTTTTGCTGAAACAAAGACAATCGAGAGCTTGAACCAGATAGTGAGGGCTCTTGTTGAGAAAAATGAAGTAGTATTACTTACTCGAATGACCAAGGAAAAACTGGAGGGGATTCAGAAAGCACATCCGAATCTTTCCTTTGATTCACAGGGCGAGGAAAATCACCTCACTGTATTGGTATGTTCAAAGACATGGTCTGAACCGAAAAAGGAAGGTAAAATTGCTATCCTCACTGCTGGTACTTCAGATGTTGTTTATGCTCGTGAAACTGAAGCAGTTGCTAGATTGATGGGTGTTGAAACCATATCCTTTTACGATGTTGGTGTAGCAGGAATCCATCGCTTGATTGAACCGATCCAAAAGATTGTGGATGAGGAAGTAGATGCAGTTGTTGTTCTAGCGGGGATGGAAGGAGCTTTGCCAACTGTTGTCGCTTCACTCATCGATGTACCAGTAATCGGTGTTCCAGTCCCTACAGGCTATGGATATGGTGGCAAGGGTGAAACAGCACTAGCATCAATGTTGCAGTCATGCTCACCAGGTCTAGCAGTTGTTAATATCGGAAATGGACTTGGAGCTGGTTCCGTAGCAGCTTTGATAGCAAAGAGATGTGCAAAGAAAAAGCACTGAGTCTATACTTCTTCTTCTTCCACGGGTTGCTCGGTCAGGTCCTTCTGCATTATAACGATCTCTTCACCGAGTCTTTCTATTCGCCCAGTTTCAACATATCCCCCACGCTCGTAGAAAGAAAGTTGTTGCTCAACTGCACCATATATTTCAATTTCAATACGCTGAGCGTTCATATGTGTCAACAGGTTCTCGGCATAGTCAACAAGCATAGTCCCAATTCTACGCCCTCGGAAATCAGAGCGAACAGCAACCCGACTGATGACTCCTACCTGTCCGTGAAGACTAACTCTCATTGTTCCAACTATGTTTTTTCCTACAAGAGCCACATATTGATTCCCCATCTGGATGTGCCTGGAGATCTTTCCTAGTCCCTCCTCAAGAGCCGCGGGTTTACGAGAGAGTTGTTTCATGATTGGCTGATATGCTTCTTTGATTATCTCCTTGATTACATCTACCTCGCCCAATACAGCTTTTCGTATTGTTACTTCGGCGTAGTTGTAAATTTGAGATTCCTCCTCTATAGCATGCGCATTTATCGTATATGACGCAACGACATAAATGATTTGGGGCATGGACTCAAGGGAGCCTTTATCTTGGAATCTTGTGGCCCTTTTTGGGGGATTGAAACTGAAACGTGAACACCACATTCGGAATATCGAGGATTCTGATAGAGAGTGGATACAGGAGGTTCTTACTCAAAGTTGGGGTTCTAGCAGAGTCGTTTCTAGAGGAGTAGTTCATCAAGCGGATTGTCTACCCGGTCTCGTCGCAGAGGTAAATGGGCAAAGGGAAGGTCTGCTGACCTATAATATGAAGGATAACATGCTCGAGATAGTGACATTAAATGCTCTCAGAAGTCGAGTGGGAATAGGAAGACTTCTCGTGAATGAAGCAGTTGATATTGCCATATCTAAAGGATTCTCCAGAGTATGGGTTATCACAACCAACGACAACACCCCAGCTATCAAATTTTACGAGGTCATGGGTTTCAGAATAGTGACAATTCACAAAGGTTCTATCAAAGAGTCACGGAAGCTAAAACCAGAAATCCCTGATTTCGGTGTTGACGGAATTCCGATAACAGATGAGATTGAACTTGAGAAAATACTTGAGTAAACAAAAACACGTACCTTTAATACGGCTCAAGCAAATCACTCTGCATTCAGGAGGCCACCATATGACTGACGATAAGAATGATGACGAAGTCGCCGAGTCTCAGAAATTAAGTAAACGTGATAAAAAAGAGATTGAGGAAGGGCTCTGTGTGAACTGTGCATTTGTATCAATCTTAATCACGATATTTTTGATGGTGACAATGGTTCTATAAATCGTGCTGAATATCTGGATATCCATTCAGAGTTTTGTGGTCTAAAGAAAGAGGGGAAGTGAGGGTCTCGTAGGACCCTCATTCCTGTGTTTCAGTTACTTTCATCATCTTCGTCTTCTTCACCAAAACGTTTTGGTTTACCAAGACGACGACTGTCATCAATTGACAGTCTGTCAGGATCCGGTGCTGAAAGTTCGTGTCCAGGCTTTCCGGCTTTGATTCCTTCGGCTCTCTCACTTGGCCAAGCCTCACCAGGATCTGGGGTTGCCTCTGCTATCTCTTCATCCACCTCATCAGGTGCGAATGTCTCACCAGCTTCTCTTGCTCGTTCTACAATACGTTCTGTACGTTCATAACGTAAATAGTAAACTGCAGTGAAGATTGCGGCGAGTGGGAATGCTATCAATTTCGCAACATCTCTGAAGAGGAAGAAGAATCGAGGATCAGCTAGAACTCCAACTTGGAACCAGTCCCAAATCATTGTTGTAGGATTAGAAGCTACTGCGATAATGCTGTCTACGAAGAAATATCCACTTGCTAGGAAGAAAGTGACAAGGGGTCCGAAATCACCAATTCTTCCACCAGGTTGCTCTGCTGCTTCTGTAGTTGTTCGGCCGATGCCGCTAAGAGCATAAGCCAAGAAGAAGAGGGACATCGCAATGTCCACCGGAGTCATACCGAATATGCCTGTTCTTCTCATCACATTGACCAAGAAGTAGCCCGAATAGATAGCAATGAAGAGAGTCAGAAGTGCGATATTCAATGCAGCGCCTTTACCAGCATTACGGATGAATGAGATTAGCATCGCTAGAGCAAACAGGCCCATCATAACATAGGCCACGATCAGAAAGTCGAATTGAAGCAGGATATTGCTAGTTGCATCAGCAAATATACCATTGATCAACGTCCCAATACCCAGGATATCATTCGGAATGAAGTATAATGCAAGAAGACCTTCTGCAGCAATCAGACCTAATCCAATCAAGAGAACAATGAGACTTCCGGTTCCAAGTAAGAAACCGCCTTTTTTAGGCTCAGCAATGGTGGCAATTCTCAAACTTGTTCGGGTGGAGAGATATCCTTGGAACGCAATCCAACCAACCCAGCAGAAAATTGCAAAGAATACCATCGTGGTAGGACCTGTAAGAATTGATAGGAAAACAGCGATTGCAAAAGAAACAGCCATCCAACTGAGACCTTTCAACTCAGTAGTTCTACCCCTACCTCGTCTAGTTATCCATAGTCTGTCTCCTCCTATGCCAGTAAGCAGTGAGCCAAGGGCAAAGTAGATTGTACCAGCTGAACCAATGTAAGCGAAGAAGTTCACAAGGAGAACCTCAATACCTGTTCCAGCATAGTAGTTCATCAGCCAACCCATGAATAAAGCAAGAAAAGTAGTAGCCACAAACACGATGAAATAAGCAAGATATCTCCGTTTCCGGAAGAATACTCCAATACCATCAAACAACGGGATTCCCAATAATAGCAGCCTCCCTAGCTATGCAGGAGAGAGGGTTTGGAACGATATAAGGTTTGCAGATATTTACCTCCCTAAATTTTTGTCCTGTCAAAGATAATAAGAAGATAATAGTAGTCTGAAAATGGAGCTGTGTGCCAAGATGGCCATACGTGTTCTAATGGTCGACGACGATCCAGTGCATCTAGAACTGAGTGAGCAGTTCTTGAAACGTCAGAGTTCAGAGTATGAGATTGTCCCTGCAGAAACATCAGAAGAGGCAATGAACCTCCTTATCGAGGAAGATTTTGATGCGGCAGTCTGTGACATTGATTTGGGTGATAACCAACCAACAGGTCTCGATATTCTGGAAAAGATCAGAATAAATGAGAGGGACATACCTGTCATCATTTTCACTGGGAAGAGTCGAGAGGAAATTGCGATACAGGCACTCAATCTTGGAGCTGACTATTATATTCGAAAAAGCTCATCCAGGATTGAAGGGTTGTATGCTGAGCTATCATACTACATTCTCACATCAGTAGAGAAACGGAGGACTAAGAGAGCACTTGTTGAGTCTGAGCGTAGACTTCGGGACAGTGAGGCGAAGCTTGCTGAGGCGCAACGAATTGCGCATTTAGGTCATTGGAATTGGGACATTGTCAAGAACAAGATTACTTGGTCTGACGAAATCTATCGAATTTTTGGACTCGCCCCACAAGAATTCGAAGCCACTTATGAGGCGTTTCTCGATACAGTGCATGAGGATGATAGGGAGTTTGTGCGAGAGGCTGTGGACAAAGCTATTCACGATAACCGGAAATATAGTATTGATCACCGAATCGTGCTTTCTGATGGTACTATTAATTTCGTTCATGAAGAAGCTGAAGTGACATTTGATGATGATGGCAATGCAACTCAAATGATGGGTACAGTTCAAGACATCACCGAGAGAGTTCAACAGGAAATGACATTGAGAATTCGAGAAGAGTGGTGGAAAGGAGTCTTCGATCATGCTCCAGGAGCGATTGGTATATTCGACTCTGAAGGATTGTTGATTGATATCAACAAAGCAGGAATGGAGCTGCTTGGTGCAGAGAAGAAAGATGATGTCCTTGGGTTGGATCTATTCAAAGAGTCTAGACTGCCAAATGAGGTCCTAGAAAGTGTGAGTGCTGGGAAAGTACATAGATTTGAGTACAAGTGGGATTTTGAGTATGTTGCGGAGCAAGGGATTCTGAAAACAGACCGTACTGGAGTCATCTACATGGATGTCACTCTCTCATCACTTCAAGATTCAGAGGGAAAAGCCAGGGGGTATGTCATGCATGTTACAGACATGACAGAACGCAAGCTCACTGAAACAGCTCTTAGTGCGAATGAGGAGATGTTCCGCACAATCTTCGAAGAATCACCAATCTGTATTGAACTCTTTGATTCAGATGGGATATTGGTAGGTGCTAATCAAGCAACTCTCGACTTGTTTGGTGTGGAAACTTTAGAGGATTTAGTTGGATTTGATTTGTTTAGTGACCCAAACACTCCAGACTATGTTAAGGAAAGTCTACGAAACGGAGAGATTGCTATGACAGAAGCGAGATTCGATTTCTCCAAAGTCAAAGTTCACGACCTATACAAGACAAAGAAGAGCGGAATAATGCATCTTGATTGCGTTTATTCACCAATCAAATATGGGAAGCATGAAGACCTTCAGGGGTTCATCATCCATATTCAGAATGTGACTGATAGAGCTCATGCAGAAAAGGCGTTGCTGGAGAGTAGAGAGAGCTACAGAGAGCTATACAACAACGCTCTCGTAGGGCTATTTCGAGTCAGGATATCTGATGGGCTAATTCTTGAATGCAACGACCAATTTGCGGTGAGTTTTGGTTTTGAGAAAAAAGGAGCATTGATTGATGGATCCTATTTCATCAAAGACATCCTTGTCAAACCAAAGGAATGGAAAGAGCTGAAGAAGAAGGTTCGTGATGAACAGCGATATGTAACCGAACTCAACGTGACTACAAAGGAGGGGGAGCGAAGATGGATGAGGTTCTCGCTCAGTCTTTGGGCAGATAGAGGATACATTGAGGGTGTTATAGCTGACATCACAGAGCAGAAACACGCACTTGAGATGTTGAAGAAACAAAAGGAAGAACTCAGTGATTTTGCCCACAGCATGAGTCACGACCTAAAGAACATCTTTCACAATATGCTTGGATTCATTGAACTTGTTGAAGAAGAGCAGAACTTAACCCATCTCACTAGACTTCGCGGCTTGATAAACGAAACAGGTGAGATGGTTGATCACTCAGTTGTTCTTGCAGATTCAGGACTGATAATCGAAGAAACCACAAACGTTGATCTATCTCCATTGGTGAAAGAGGTAGCTGATTCTATCATTCCTGAGAGTGTTAGCTACTCCCAAGACGAGTTACCAATTGTGAGTGCTGACCAAAGAAAGGTAGCTCAGATATTCAGGAATCTATTTGATAACGCAATTCAGCATGGACAGCCAAGCATGATTGAGGTAACTTCAGAGAGAACCGATGGAGCATATTTAGTCAAGGTCATCAACGACGGGAAGACAATTCCAGCGGTTGAGAGGTCTAAGATATTCCTCAGAGGATTCACAACTAGCAAGAACGGACGGGGATATGGCCTTGCGATTGTCAGACGTCTTGTTGAAGCACATGGATGGACAATCATGCTACTTCCTGAAAGAACAACCACCTTTCAGATCAAAATCCCCACAATTGATTGAAGCATCAACGATTGGTGTGGTTGTGCATATCGGCAAGAAATTATACACACAAAGACAAGCTTAATAGGTTCCAGTCCGAATCTATTCATGTGGTCAGTGAACCGGTAGGGCCTAGTTTTCGTAACATGCCCTCATTACATAACTCCCCCCCTCCTACCACATTGAGCTCTGCCGCGATCTGACCACACCTTGTTATGATAATAATTCACATTGAAGACCTTTTCTGAGCATATATTCTAAAAAACAGATCTAGTCATAAACCATCATCCACACAATTTCCTTCTGTAATAGATAATAGAAATACTTATTACGTGTTACATATAATATATCTGATAAGGAACTGCGGCAGAAGTCGCTGAACTTGTAAAAGAAAAAGATGTGAAAAATGATGAAAAAACATGAGCTGAGTAAGTTGTCAGAAACTGAAAAAGTACGTCTTGGATTACGCTTGATACGACAACCTCCATTCATTAGATAGTCGAAGTAAACTAGTATTGGATGGGAGCCCAAAGTCCCACTCCTTATTTTCAATGACCAGTTTCTTTGTCCGTTAAATCGTGACCAGACCACACCTCATTCTGTAAATTAATCCTGACCAGCATTCGGCAGGGGAGTAGAATGAATATGACATCTACTGAAAATTCACACAGTAGAATGTGGTTGTAGTTTGTATCTGCCGGATTTCACCTTGAAGTTCCTTAAAGAAAAATAGGAGAGGCAAGAAAGGCGCAACTAGTTGCACCTTCTTTCGCCTCATCTATAGATTCTCTTTTCTAATGTCGAAGTTATCCTCCCAAGTTGGTATTTCATATGGAGTTCTGGTCTTTGCCTTTCTGCTGCGAATCACAATTACCATTGAACAAGATACCAAGCTAAGCAGTAACACCATTGTGCTAAGTTGTGAAGGTGCCATAACGTCGCTCTTGACCTGTCCAGGTAGGGATCCTTCTTCGTAAACCACGGATAGATCTGAGGGATTTCGGGGTTCGTGGAAAATTATTCGATAGCCACTGCTCTCTACGCCATTTGAACTTGGAGGAATTTCTGATGGCGGGTTGTATGTTTCTGTTTCAGCTGTTGATGATTCCTTGCTTATGAAGACACTAACTTGGATGAAATCAGAAGGCTGCAACCGGATTTGGATTGAGAGCAGGATGGTTGTATCCAACTCATCATCTTGTAATATAATCCCTAGTGGCAACTCGATTTCAAGAAGGTAGTCATCTGGTTTCAGCTTATCGAAGTAGAATGTTCCATCATCACCTGTCATTTTGAACTTGATCAATTCTCCATCAGAGTCGAAGAGCCTGAAGATTGCTCCTGACACAGGAGCATCCTCGTCATTCTGGTTCAGTGTTAGACCATATATCGCGGGAGCCTTGAGCTTCTTTGCATCTCCGTCGGCATCAAGGAGAGTCGTAGTGGGCACACCGTCGACATAGCCAGTGAACCAGTAGTCAAAGTTTCTGAACTGGTTGACATCTGGTATCGAGAGTCCACGTTCACCCTTCGGGGAGAAGCAGATGTGGACTGTGATCAGCACCTTGTTACAGGGCTCTATTCCATCTATGAAGATCTGATTGTCAGTGATGTCGAGGTTGCTTTTGTCAATCTGAACCAGTTCATCAGGCTGGCCATCGTCATCATTGTCGGCCCAATCCACCAAGCCATTGAGGTTTAGGTCGTTCCATATGTATGCGTGTATTGGATTCCCACCCTTCTCCTTGAAGAAGTCGCCGTCCCAGATGCCTGGTATGACGCCGTTGGGCAGTTCGTAAACTATGGTGTGACCCTCTTCCTCAGTGACATGATATATGAGGTTGAAGTAGAACTGTCCAGGATTGGTAGATGATATCTTGAAGGCATCTAGTCCAGTTTGCATGTCTGGTGTAAACACGATTCTGAAATCGTCGATTATGACCCGTTCGTCACTCGTGTCGGTTATGTAGCACCAAGCATGTATGTTCCAGAAGTTTAAGTCTTCAATGATGTCACCTGAGATTACTTCTCCCAAGTCATGGACATCCTCTGGATATGTTTGAATCCAGCCATCCTGTTGCACTTCCGCTATGTAGTAGTCACCTGGGAATATTATGATGAACTCGTAGTAGCCATCGTCCCATCCTTCGTAACCAGTGGACGCTGTGTCACAAGGTGATGTACAACCCTCTTCGTGCAGCTCGATTATGAATTCATCAAGAGGGTTATCAATTGAAGTGTGAGTGCCATCAATATCCAAGTACTTGTAGCCTGAAACCTCGACCCACTTGAAGTTGACAAAATTGAATCCATCTTGGAATACACCAGACTCGACTAAGATCCCTTCATAGCCAAGTACCAAGTCATCCGAATCAAGCGGATATTCGATTCCATCACCATCAGATGGGATCAACTCAGGTTCAAGCTCAGTCCACTTGTCCTTCAAGGCTTCTTTGATGCAGTACATTCCTGGATCTGTGACAATGAATTTGTATTCACCATCGCCGTTTGTGATTGTGTCACCATAGTACTCGTAGTCTGAGATGCCATCATTGTACTTCCATAGTTCAATGATCCACCCTTCAAGAGGATCCTTTCCGTACTCATATTTGATCCCTGAGATCTCAAGCCACTGGAAGTTTGTGAACCTGAATGGTCCTTGATTAACTCCGCTCTCAGCTATGAACGCATAGTCTTCAACACCAGTTTGAGTCCATCCTTCCTCTAGCAGTTCCTCTACCAAGTAGGAACCAGGCTCAGTCACAAGGATTTCTACAACTCCGTCTTGGTTGCTGTCCTCATATTCAATACCGTTGAGTAAGAATGTCCAGCCTCCCAACAGAGTGTCATCCAGTTCTGAGTAACCATCACCTGTGATGTCATTGTATTTCTCGATAGTTACTGTGAAGTGTCTGAAGTTCATGAAATCATGGCTTAAGTCCTCTCCAGAGATGGCCTGCAAGAAGTCATGTTGGATACCATTCAGAGGGGTCCAACCAGGACGTATTTCTTCTACGACCCAATAGACACCAGGTCCTAGGTCTTCCCAGGTGTAGCAACCGCAGCAAGATGTGACCTGAGTTTCAAACCATCCGCCTTCCTCATGCAGTGTGATTTCCCATCCAGAGATTGGAACTAATACTGATTCATCACCGTACACATCTTCATACTTGCATACTGTGATGTCAATTAGTTCGAAATTCGTGAAGATGAATGGTTCATGTACCATTCCGCTTTCTGCATTGAACGAGTATGATTCAGTTCCAGTCTGTGTCCAACCATCTTGCACATGTTCAGTGAGAGTATGCATACCTGGATGCTTGATGTCTATCATCACGTATCCATCTTCATCTTCATCCCAGTGACTGACGATAGTTGTACCATTATCTAGATAGAATGTCCAACCACCTAGTAAGGTGTCTTCTCCATCATATCCATTACCTGTGATGTCTTCGTATTTCTCAACAGTGATAGTGAACCATTTGAAGTTCCAGAAGTCCTTGCATCTGACTTCTCGTCCGCTTATGGCATCAAACGAGTAACCTCCAACTTTTTCACCTGATTCTGTTGGGATATAGTAGACCGGTTTGACGGCACTCCATCCATCTTGTAGTGTTTCAACGATTGTGTAGTGGCCTGGGTGTTTCACTGTAAACTCATAGTATCCGTCTGGCCAGGTGCCATAACCTGTTACATTTGTAGCATATGGCACTGTTTCGTAATCCCTGTATAGTTGGATTGTCCAGCCATTAAGAGGATCAGTCACAGGAAGAACCTGAACATTGTCAAAGTATGCTCTTGCACCACCCCAAGTTCTAAAGCCTATGCCTCCATCAAGATATACTGGCAGAGTTTCATCAAACACATCAAAAACCTTGACACTATCTATGTAACATCGGATGTTGTTACCCACAACTACTACTTTCAGATGGTGCCAAGAGTCGTCTATTGAATAGGGCACTGCTGGAGCCACATCTGTTCCACCTGGGAAGTCTGAGAACTGGAAGAGTCGCAATCTGAGCCCCCATCCAGGATCGTACTGGAACGAGTAGAAATTATCCAAGTCACCTGCCCTGAAGATCAATGCATATCCTGGACCACTGATGAGCTTGGCATCGACCTCAAATGAGTAGTCAGTGAAGCCCATCGTTGGGTCAGCTAGAATCCTCGGAAATGATACCTGTGGAATGCAGAGAAGCCAACCCTCAGGAGTGAGTGACCAAGAGTCGTCTCCGGCTGCTGTGTTCCATGTTTCAAAGTCAAGCTCATCAAAGCTGTCTGTGAATCCTTCGAAGTATTCGTATTTGTAACCTGAAACTGTGAACCATTCGAAGTTAATGAAGGTGTAGCTATAGATACCATCATCAACAAGATCTTCGACCTCGTAAGATGTAGGTGTCAATGAAGTCCAACCATCAGGTACCTTTTCAATAACCTCATAATTGCCAGGTTCAAGGATTAACCATGTAACGCAACCATCAGGTCCTGTTGTCTGTGTGTCATAAGGCTCACCGTTTCGATGAAGCTCAATTATGCAGCCATCTGTGTAAGGAACTTGATCATCTGTAGTTGATAAATCACCATCAAAGTCCACAATCTTGCAGACTGTTATGTAGGCATGAAAGATGTCTGTGGACCATGTGTCAGAACCAGGAGTCACTTCGTCACCGTCAAGGTCCTGACCAGTGGCCGTGGCCTCGTTGACTATCGGGTCCTCCTCTCCATCAACATGAAGTGCTGCAATGCTACCCGACACGGTGTACTCCCATGTCTCTGTCACATCCAACTCGTTGTCCCCATCAGTGTCACCACTCACATAGGTGGCTGTGCCATA
>JBHLPA010000021.1:12295-15039 GCA_048939935.1 Promethearchaeota archaeon
CCCCATCAGTGTCACCACTCACATAGGTGGCTGTGCCATAGTGGTCATCGATGACAGCCAAGTTCGTGGCTGGTGAGCCATCAGGACTTGAGTACGTCACATAGATCGTGTACGTCACAACGTCACCATGGAACGCTGTACCTGGTCCTATCTTGTCCACCGAGAGTGTGCCAGCAGCGTGCCAGATGTTTACAGTCGCATCGTCAGTGTCGTCAACCGTTTCTCCAGGAGCGTATGTGCCCTCGACAGAAGCAATATTTGTGAGTGGATCAAGGTCATCAAGGGTGACAAGGTGGGTGCAAGTGTATATCCAAATTTCTCCAGGTTCAAGGACATCGTCATTATCTCCAACTTCATCCGGTCCTCGAGTTAGCACGCCATCACAAATGCCAGTAATATCGGTAAGGATAATATTGGTTAGATCAGCATCACCGGTATTTTCAATCTTAAACACATAGGTGATTGTATCACCAATATACGCATCAAATATCTCAGTGCCAAGTCCATCAGTAGCAATTTTAGTTAGTACGATGGCTGGATGAAGTATATCAACAGAATGCTCATCGTAATCATCTACTTTGTCACACCCGTACTCGTTCTCGGCGTATACTGTTACTAGATTGTTCAATGGGTCAGGACTGGTAGCCACAGTATAGTCCTTCATGAACAACCACTCCTCTCCAGTATCTACCATCCAATCAAGGTCAGTATCGCCACTAACATAATAATTAGGAGAAACGTCCCAGAGCTCACCAAGGAGATCATCATATAGTGAAGTAATTTGGAGCTCCACACCATCAGGACTGGGATTCGAAACAGTGATTGTGTACCAGATTGTTTCTCCAACCTGTGCATAATCAGGACCGCTTTTTTCTACCTCTACTGCGGTCAAGAGCACATCCACTGAGTGGTCATCATGATTATTTGTTGTGTCCTTGTCTTCTGTAGATGATGTCACCAAAGCATCGTTCACAACAGGATCATTCCCAGGCAATGGAATAACATATGTTGCGGTACCAGTTGCAGTTGCGTCCGCGGGAAGATCATCATATTCACCATCCAAGTCTTCATCATAAAAGCCCACCATTGTGATAGGGCTAAGGCCTGGTAAGTTATCTGTTACCAACACATCGAATGCTGTACCAGGTCCGTCATTTGTGACCGTGTAAGTGTATGTGATCTCTTCTCCAACGAGAGCACTTGGAGGTCCATCCTTAATAATCCAGAGGTCAGCATCTGCGGGGTATATAGCTCCGCTCTTTATTTGATTGTCCTGCGATCCTGTTGCATGACCATCCAGCTCATCCAGTTTGAAGTGATAAGGGCCGCCAGAAATATAGGCTGCTCCCATTTCTTGACCCCATGCCATTGGATTCGAGGTTGGGTTTCCAGAGAGCGCAAGGTGCCCCGCCATCTCAATGAGTATCTGATCAGAATCGGATGTCCATGTTAGCGTGTAGTGAATGAAGGAATCTCCAGTTTCAACACCGCTATGTGTAAGAATGATGGAAGCCGAGCTAATTGGTTGATTTCCATAAATCATTATGGTTCGATCCGCCCCAATGAATGCCTCATATGCTAAAATTCGTGCGTGATAATCAGGATTAGTATCTTCATCAGGCAGCGTAATTGACAGCGAATACGCACTACGAAGTGCCAGACAATCAGCGGGGGTAAGCGGTGGCGACCACTTTTCGCCACAAGGATCAAAAACAAGGGGTGGGTCGTTACCTTGGTTGTATCCAGTCAGCCAGTCATAGGCGTGTTTGCCATTTTTCGTTGCGTGGTGGCTAAAGGTGAGTGTATGAACAGACCCAGGTCCAACATCGGGAAGAAGGATTCGTTGAGGAACACTCATACCTTCGTAGTATTTTGAGTTGCCAGTTCCCAGCTGGGATGAAACCCATTCTTCATCTAAGTTTGCATATTGTTTGAAATCTGCAAGAGAGTCCCTGAATGATGTATACGCCCAAGAAACACCGTCGGTCGCTGTAACATTATAGAGTCCAGTTATTCCATTCAAATCATAATAGAATATGAAGTCGCCAGACGCATCGGACTCAGCCGAATAAGTATCTACCTCGGAGTCAGGTCTGGTTATGTTTATTTCAATGGTGGAATCAGAAGTGAAACCAGATCCGAAAATACTAACAATCTCTTCTGGTCGATAATCCTCTTTGTCAGTCCAAATACTTGTGCCTTCAGCTAGTACATGTCTGCTATCGGGTGCTACACCTGTATCAACAATAGCCATTTGAGCTGTTGAATCAGGGTAGACTCCGTATCCAAATATTACAATAAAAGTAAATAGCATAGCTACAGCTATGAAAGTCTCTCTCCGCAATCTTGAATCCCTCTCTCATTGAGTGCTGAAACGAAAAAAACCTGCCAAGCTTATGTAAATAGTTTGTGGAATTTTTTTACTTTTTTATTAATCGAAAGTGTTGGCAGGAAATTGGTATGAATGAAGAATAGTCGAGCTTAAGATTATTAGACAATTTCGAAGATTTTTCGCAATGACGTTTTTTGAGCATCCCTAACAAAAAATCGAGTTGTTGGACGAAAAAAATAGACCTTAGAGGACAGATCAGCTCGTGTAATTTGCAATAGTAATACTTAATACGTTTAATATGTAATATATAATACCCGTGATCAAGCATGTGACATGAGTTGCATGATTTTTCGTGGGTACGGCTGTGAGAGAATATGCAAGAAAGAAAGGTGAACAAGAGACTTGGCGATGG
>JBHLPA010000286.1:0-2612 GCA_048939935.1 Promethearchaeota archaeon
CGACCTCGAAGGTCGTCTTCGACAAGCTCCTGCATGAGAACTGAGAGTGGAATGTTCAAAATAACATCGACAGCACCAATCATTGCCCATGAAATCATGACAGTCACAAGATCAAATGCAATAACAAGGGCAAAAACAGCGACTCCAGCTAGGAGCCCTGCTCCTGCAACAAGATACAGTGGTTTGTCAAGTTCCTTCTTGCGGCTGAAGTAGATAGCGGCTATTGCTCCAGAGGCAGCTCCAGTACTCAATACTAAACCGACTTGAGCTGACCCCAGTCCTATTTCACCATCAAGGTATGGCATGAATAACGCATTAAGAATGCCTGAAGAAACTGCTAGGAGCATGGCAAATACAAACAGGAATGAGAGAATTGCGTTTCCTATGACATATCGAGCGCCTTGTCTAATCTGAGCTGTCAATGACTCGTTGGTATCAGATTCACGATTCGGAATGAGGTTCGTCCCAATTTCACGTAATGCCAGTGCTGAGAAGATGAAAGTTGCAGAATTGATAGCGAATGCAATAAAATAGTTTGGAGCAAGGAGTGCAACTAGTATACCACCAATAGGAGGAACTACTAACTGAACAACCTGGAATGTCATCTGAGAGAGAGAGTTGGCGGCGACTAACTCATCGCCTTCTACAAGATTGGGAATTGATGCACTCCTTGCGGGAAAGAACCATGCATTAGCGGTTGCATAGAGAAAGGTGAGTAGGTAAACCCAATATATAGTGGGAAGAAATGAGGGGAAGTAGAGTGTGAGCGGAATCAGAAGTATTGCTATTGCACGGATGAGATCAGAGGTTACCATGATTTTCTTCCGGTCCCATTGATCTATGTAGACACCAATTGGACCCGCAAAAGCAACAATTGGCAGTGTCTGAGCAATAGCCAGAATTGCCATAGCCATTGCAGAACCTGTCAGGTCATACGCATAGAACATCAGTGCCAATGTGGCAATTGCGGTACCAATATTTGACACAAGTTGTCCAGACCAAAGCAGTGAGAAATCACGATGGGCAAGTACTGCTTTGATACCGACTGGGTGTTCCTGTTTCTCAACAGTTTCTGCGATGACTTCCTCTGTCATCCAGTTTATCTCCTGAAATAGTTCCTAGCCACAGCATCTGTAGATAAGACAGTCTTGGACTTCTTCCAGACACGAGGAGTTCCTTGAATCTTAACGAGTGCCATTTGATTACCTCCGATAAGTGTAAGCGTGGGTCAGAGCAAAGGTGGATACCTTCGTCTTTTCGTTCTTCAGCACAGATTTAGTTCGTGAGTTAGTTGTTAGAGCCATGATATTTCACAAGAATTAACACTCAGATTTAGTATATATAGCGAAGCCACTTGTGAGGGTCACAGAATGAAGTCACAATATGTGACTACTTATTTCAATCAACAATAAGTTTAGTATGCGTCAGGATGAAGACTTGCCTGACAATCATCCTCCCAGTAAACCAACTCACAAAGAATCCTCCTTGAATTATCCAAAATTGGACTGTATGAAGTATCAAAGTATCATTTATGACGAATAGAATCCCAGCCCCTGGAAAGAATGGTTGCAGTACAAGAAAACAGGCTAGAAATATGGGAGATATAATTGAGCTAAGATTTCGGGGATTCTCGTTATGCCACAATAGTAAGAACTCAATAAGTGCTGCTATCGTTGCTGGTAAGGCGTGAATAATTATTATCTGGATGCGAGGCATTGCTTCACTTATGTAGAAAAATGGGAAAATGCAGAAGAAAATGATGATCACCAGTAGGGTGATTATGCGTTCATTCTTGACATATTCTTTTGTGAACTCCAAGTCACAGGCACCAACAAATTGTGTTAGAGCTAGAGATTATATTGGTGTTACGTTTGAAAGAATCAGGATTGGGTACGGAATGAAAAAAACAGTACTATTAGATAAAAGCTGTCTGCAGATATTTGGTCATTTCGAAGAGTTCTACTTCAATGCATTTGGTCAACAGAGAGTTCCGAATCCAGCATATATGAAACGTCTTTCACGATTTCTTGAGATACTACAAAATCATGAGATAGTAATTGGAAACATAACAAGGGAGAGTTTGAGTAACGTATCATGCTTGGTAATTCTATCCCGCATTAAAGATTTCACAGAAGAAGAATTGAGGGCAGTCATCGAATTCATTCAACATGAGGATCACAGTCTCCTGATAATGTCGAATCATAATCCATTTGAATTGCAAGATAACGTGTTGACCAGTAAATTGGGGATTTCACTGATTGGAGGATATTGGAGTGGCGAGAGAGGAGTTTACACGCATATTGAGCGGGATTGTCTAACGGACCATTTGATTATTACAGGTAAAGAAGGAGAGCAACCAATTAACACCATTGTAACTAATACAACATGCCGTATAGAATCAGATAGTGGTACATCGTTCATTTTTCTTCCAGACTCTATGGTTGGTAGATGGTCCTCAGAGAATGAACCTCCAAAAGAGAACAGAGTATTTGGGCTTGTCATCGACGGTCAAAAGGAAGAACATGACATAATTAGAGGGAAAGTAATCGTACTTGCTGATTCAGGATTCATTGGTGATAAGGATTCTACATTTCCGGGATTCGGTGTCATTG
>JBHLPA010000286.1:2622-3699 GCA_048939935.1 Promethearchaeota archaeon
AGGAGATAACGAATTATTTGTCACACGGATGTTTGAATATCTTCTTAGCTAGAGTTATACGCATGGCGCTTTTCCTCGAGCAGGTCAACAGAAACCCTCAGACTTTAAACAATTCATGAAAAATGAAGAGTGCTGACGACAATGAATGAATATGCCATCCTCATGAAGCTCCTTACTCGGTCAGGAGACCCAATTGGCGCAGGAGTAGATGACATGCTAGATGCCCTTGGACTCCCTGAGGATTTAGGAAGAGAGATCCTATTCAGACGATTAGGGGAGTTGCACAAGAGACTTGAACCAGTTGGACTAACCATTAAACATAACCCGGTGAATGGCGTATTCTATGTTGATACCTCCCTTGATGCAAAGATGAAACAGGAAGACTCGATGCTTCCAGACAGATTGGCGGCCACACTACTTATTGTAATCACCTTAGCATATCAAGAAGGGGGATGGGTTACTTTTGATAGAGTACGTGAGTTTCGGAAGAAGAGCTTGAGAGGTGTGATGGAAGACCTTCGTGAACTCCAGAATAAGGGATACATTGAGATAGACTCACCAGGAAAGAGGGTTCGGCTCGGGCTCAGAGTACCTTTCGAGATTGATTATGAAGCATTTTTCAGAGACCTTGTTGCTGAGAAATAACAGCGACGTCGTTAGTTTTATCAAGGCAACATCTGAGGACAACTCGGTCGGAATCATGTCACATAGACGTTCACTAAGATTTGCAAAAACGACCTGCCCAATATGTGGCAGCAAGGAAGTCGCCAGAGATGATCACAAAGGAGACCTTCTTTGCACGAACTGCGGACACATCATTGTCCGCACTGAATCTCGAGCTGTTGGAAAATATGACATCGCCCAGCATATCAAGAGGAATGGGAAGATGACGTTTTCAATGCTCAAGTCCGCCACAGGTGCCTCAGATGACAAGCTCTTCGGAGTTTTACGAAATATGGTTGAGATGGGTCTACTCACTGAGGTTCAGGGTTCCTACTCACTCACAAAGAAGGGGAACCGCTGGTACCGCCAAAGGCAAGGTCAGGAGTGGGGATACTAGCCCTAGAAGGGGCATAA
>JBHLPA010000287.1:0-3682 GCA_048939935.1 Promethearchaeota archaeon
GGTGCTAGTATGGCACCTATTAGGAATGCTGCAATTCCAACAGGCACACCAAGAGCTTCTGTCGTGCTATGAATTGCAAATCCCCCTATCAATGCTGTCGCGAGGACACCTGCGGTTGCTAGTAACATCACGTTCTCGATTGATAATCTAAGACCTCTGAGGTTCAGGGTTAGTCCTGCATAGAACAGGACTGCTGCGAGAGTAAGTTGAGCAATGAAGTCGAAACCTGCAATCTGCACTAATGTTGTTCCAGGATTAAGAATCAACAGGATACGACCTAGGAGAAGTCCAGTCAACACTAGTGGTATTGGGTGTGGTACTCTATATCTTTCCGCGACCTTTGCAATTGCCACTCCAAGGATTAGGATAATAGCTATCAGTACTAGAATTGATGTTGATAGCTCTCCTCCCTGCATCAAGGAAAATCAAATCTCCGCAACTATTTCTGCACATTCTTTTACATCATCGGAGATGTGTTCAAGGTCAGCAACAATCTTCCGCATCATATAACAGGAGAAATCACTGTCTCCTGCTGTAGCTACAGAAATTTGTCGGCAAATCACAATATTATCCTCATCAATTTGCCGCTCTAACTTGATGATTAATTCGAGAGTTTCTTCTGCTTCAGCTGCATTTGACACTCTTTGACTTATCATAAGTTTCAAAGCTGTCATTATCTCGTGCACTCTCGCAGAAATCGTGGTCATTGAATCCATGTAAATTTCATTGAATGATTCCTCTTGCAGCATGTCAATACGGACTAAAACTCGGAGAAAGGTATGTTGAATATTCAGTAAATGTGAGATAATAGATTGCGCCAAAATCCCGAGCTCATCTCGAGGTAGCCTTTTCGAGAACGCGTATTTGTCAATCAATCCTCTTATGAACTTGAACGCCTCTTTTCGTTTAACTTCCCAACTCTCATCAATCATCTCATCACAGGTAGCACAGAGTCTCTTGTGGACATATTCTGATATCTGTTCTTGATAGGTGAGTATCGCTTCAAGTTGTTTAAGGATTTCAACTCTATCCAAAAATTCGGAGGTCATTCTCTATGCATCCTCCACTTTGCTTCTTCTCCATGCTAAAGCAAGGTCGACATGGATAAAGTGGCGGCGAATTGTTACTTCAATCCCAGTTTCAACAGGTTCGCTGAGAGGTACTTCGACCACTCCCTCTTTCAAAGTGGGCATTGGGAGTTCTAGTTTCTCTCCTGCTCGAATCTGTTCCGCTATATCTACAAGGAGATTCGCTAGATTTTCTAGTGTTTTCTCCTCTTCGAACTCATATTCCTCAATACGCATCTTGCATTCTCCTTTGATATGCAGTGCAATTACGCCTGATTTTGTGTGTCGTGCCTTTTTAGAGTAGCTCTTTGTTTAAATTTCATTTTCTGAACCATCATCCTTAATTGGACAACTAGAATTGCCTGCTTTGTTTACCTCAAAGGAAGTTTGTCCAATGGGTGAAGACAAAGATGACTTCGTGGTGACTCCATGGGAAGTCCAAGGGATTATGGACCAGTCAGTCTATGACCGTCTCATAGAGAAATTTGGAACCGAGCGAATCACTAAGGAGCTTAGAGAACGAATCTATAAAATTGCAAAAGAGAAACATGTTCTCCTTGAGCGAGAACTATTCTTCTCCCATAGAGACCTCGGTTGGATCCTCGATGAATATGAGAAGGGCAATAAGTTCGTACTCTACACTGGGAGGGGTCCAAGCGGTATCACGCACATTGGTCATCTGATTCCATGGCAATTCACCAAGTGGATGCAAGACAAGTTTGATACTAGACTCTATTTCCAGATGACAAATGATGAGAAATACTTCTTTGAGTCTCACCTCAGTCTGGAGGATGTTAGGAAATTCACATACGACAACACATTGGACTTGCTTGCTCTTGGGTTTGAACCAGAGAATACCTACATCATCCAGGACATTGAGCATATCGACCTCCTTTACGAAATCGCAGTTGAGGTTGCCCGGAAGGTGACTTTCTCAACTGTTCGAGCTGTGTTTGGGTTTGATAACAGTACTAACATTGGTGCGTCTTGGCATCCTGCGATTCAAGCAGTTCCTGCATTCCTTCACTCATGGATCTATGGGAAGAAGACACCATGTATCATCCCCTCTGCAATTGACCAAGATCCCTTCTGGAGGGTAACACGAGATGTTGCAGAGCGGCTTGGCTACTATAAGCCGGCAGCTATTCAATGTTCATTCGTGCCGGGACTGAAAGAGGGCGGGAAAATGTCATCATCTGATCCAATGTCTGCAGTCTTTACTACTGACACTCCTAAGCAGGCAAAGAAGAAGGTCATGGCTGCATTTACTGGTGGCCGAACGACTGTTGAAGAACAGAGAAGATTGGGTGCCAATCCTGATATCTGTAGTGTCTTCAAGTACTACAACTTCATCTTCATGCCTGATGACAAGGATCTCGCTGACATCGAGAAGAAGTGTCGTGGTGGTGAGATTCTATGCGGTGAGTGTAAGCAGATACTCGCACCGATGATGATGGAGTTTCTTGAGCAACACCAAGCTGCAAGAGAAGAGGTTAAGGATCGTGTGCACGAGTTCTCTGCTGACAGACTCCGTGAGGAAATTCGACGTTAGTTACCAACGATGTAGTTACCTAAGAATAACATGCATCCAATAACATCCAAGTAAGGTCAATTAAGGGCTTATTGTCTTCGAAAAATGTCATGTCGACTACTAGAGAAACTGTACTACTAACTGGCGCCTCTGGTTCTATGGGGTTTGAAGCTTTCAAAGAGCTCTGGTCAAGATTGGAAATGAGTGGTGAACGAAAATACAACATTGTTCTCCTTCTTCGTTCCTCCAAGAAGAACAAAGAGATGTTTGTTCCATATGAGAAGAATTGCGGAATCAAAGGAATTCCTGGGCGGGGTTGCGTTGAGGGACATGGTCTTCGAATTATTTGGGGTGATGCAACTAACTATGATGATGTGCTTGAAGCTGTCAATGGAGTTGACTGGATTCTAAGTCCGATGGCATTCATATCTCCAGCGGCAGACCACGATCCTGAAACATCTAAGGCTGTGAACACTATCGCCATACAAGATATCATCAAAGCAATCTATGAGGTTGGGGGACAGGACCATATCAAGCTAGTCTATGTAGGATCAGTAGCCCAAACTGGTGATCGACTCAATGAGATTCACATGGGTCGAGTTGGAGACCCTCTCAAACCAAGTATATTCGATTTCTATGCGACGTGCAAGATTGCAGGAGAGAGGTCTGTAATTGAATCCGGACTGAAGTATTGGGTTTCACTACGTCAGACATACATAGCAATTCCCAACACAATGAGTCTTCAGGATCCCATCATGTTCCATCAACCTTTAGATACGTGTATTGAATTCAATACGAGCCGAGATGCTGGTCGTGGATTGATAAATTGTCTTGACGTCCCTGAAGACTCCGATTTCTGGCGTAGGGTGTATAACATGGGTGGTGGCCCTGATTGTCGTATCACATTCTACGAGATGATGCGAGATATCTATGAAATACTAGGATTGGGTGACTTCAGAGAAATAATGGACCGCAACTGGTTCGCATTGAGAAATTTCCATTGTCACTATTTCGAAGACAGTTACGTATTGAATGAATACATCCACAACTGGGGTGACACTTTGGAAACCTACTACAAACAGGT
>JBHLPA010000288.1:0-3682 GCA_048939935.1 Promethearchaeota archaeon
ATGATGTATATGTTCAAACTGTCAAACCATATTGCAAACGAAATCAATGATGCATGAAACGACCAAGGCATTTCCATGAGGCTCATTGTTACCACTAACCACTGTCAAGCTAACTACAATAAAGACCTTACCCACAAAACCTTACTGAGCTGATTGGTCGTTATTGTTTTCTTCACCTGTTTCAAGCGGGCTGACCAAGAGACCTTCAGATGTAGCCTTCAATACCACACGCTTTCCAATTCCTGCGAGACGTCTGATGGTTTCCGGTATCACCATTCTTCCCTTTGCATCAATCTCTGTGATGTCACCATATAGAATGTGCTTCTGACCTTCAATGAGACCATCTCTGATTCTTAAAACACGGTCTGCGTATTCCGCAACACGGGGATTGTGCGTGACATTGATGATAGTTGTTCCAAACTCCTCATTCGTTTTCTTAAGTGCCTCCATTACTAGCTTGGTGGTTTCGCTATCAAGTTCTCCAGTGATCTCATCTCCAAGAACTAGCTCGGGATTGTTCGCAAGGGCAACACAAATTGCAGCTCTTTGGTTTTCGCCACCCGACATTTGGTTCGGTTTGTGATGTGCTCTTGGTCCCAGACCCATTATGTTAAGCAACATACTCGCCCTTTCGTTTGCAAGTCTTGATGGCGCACCAGCCAGTTTCATTGGAAGAATGACATTCTTCAAGGCAGTCAATCCTGGCACCAAGTTTCCGACTTGCCAGATGAATCCAACTTTTTGGCGTCTGTAGAGCATTGCCCTCCGGTCATCTAAAATAGACACACTGTGACCATCATAGAGGATTTGTCCAGCAGTAGGTCTGTCTAGTGCACCTAACATCTTGAGTAGGGTTGATTTTCCAGATCCTGATGGACCAACGATAGACAGGAACTCTCCCTCACGAACTTCGAAGTCCACACCTCTCAGTGCAATAACCTCTTTCTGTCCCCGTTTGTAGACCTTCATCAGGTCTCTGACTACAACTTTGTATTCTTCTGCTATTTGATCTAGATTTTCCGCCATAATTTTCACCCTGTGTATTGGATTTCTTCTGCGATGTTTATTCTAAGTGCTCGGGACACCACAATGTATGTTGCAGCTAATGAAACTGCTATGGCAGTACCTACAACTCCTGCTAGTATTGTCCAGGGAAATACTAGGTTCACTGGAAGTCTTACCCATAATTGACTAGTAGTCAATCCCATGTATAGTAATGGGATGTCCTTTACTATGAATGCAAGCACCGTACCGATTCCTCCTCCAATGAGTGCTGCTATTAGCAATCCAGTGGATGAATCAACTAATGAGGCTACAAGCATAGACTTGGACTCAGCTCCAAGAGCTCTGAGGACTGAGAATTGTCGCCTCAGACCTCTCACTTTCACTATAGTTACGATGACCATGCCTAATGTGAGATAGATAAGTGAGAAAATTATATTCAGTGTGTACGCACCAAAGATTGACTGGGTCGCACGCGAGTCAAGAACCTCATCTATCGATTCATATGGGGATTCTATGGATTCAAAGCTAGATGGAGCAATTCTATATATCTCATTCATTGCCTTAGTGTAATTTGTCCCAGGGGCAAGGTCGATGTAGAACTTTGAAACTTTGGTGCTATTAATCCAATTGTGTAAAAGACTAATGTCCATAATTAGAAAATCTGTCAAGTCTGACTCGCCAGGAAAGTAGGTCTTTGGACTATAGGAGCCAAGATCATTTGCCATGATATCAATTATTGTGCATTCAGTTGTATTGTACCAGTCATCTGTGAAAACTTGCAAGTCGAGGTTTGGTGAATAGCTTGGTATTGGCATTCTTGTGAACTGGTCGATAGTGTAATGATCGATTGGTTTGAATGTTGTAATGATATTGATTCCGTCTTGAATCGATTCATTGAGTCTTGGTATTGATACCTGTGGACTTTTCTCCATTGTGAAATAGTTTAACCAAAATGCGGCATCAATCCAAGAATTAGGCTGGACACCAAATACCGCGATTGAACGATTAATGTTTTCTCCACTACCATAGGCATATGCGTTCCAGTACTGAACATACCCACTGACCTGAAGGGTTGGACAAACGTGTTCAACTCCCTCCACTGCAGTGATGTTTTCAATCAAATCTAATGTCACATTACTGAGACTAGAATCGACTTTGACAACAATGTCGGCTCCAGTTTCAAACATGAAGACTTGTTTCATATGGACATCTCCTGTTGTTGCAGAGATTGATGCGAACAAGCCAGCTATGAAGACCATTGAGATGAACATGGTTCCAATAGCCTCAGATTTTTTGAACATTCTTGAGGTTCTAGAGAGCAGTCGAGTTCCAACTATAAGGGACGGTTTCTTTATTCTCCTCAAAATTCTTGATTTAATCTCCGCAGTACTTCTGGATAACATTCGTGTGAAGAAATACAGGAACAGTGCCATCATGGATATGATTGTAATAGCAAAGAAAGTAGAGGCTACAGACGATAGTCCATAGAGAGAATAGGAAAACATCATCAACATGAAAATATATCCTGCAATTCCGACAATAGCTATGTCAATCGCTGGACTACCCATCTCTTCTGACTCAGTGAGAATCTCTCCTTCCAATATACTGTGAGCTTCAGTGGGTGTCATGATAAGTGCTTTAACAGCTGATGGAAGGGATACGATAAACCCTGCAACGAATGAAAATGCGAATACTATGATAATTGCTATAGGCTGCAGTAGTAATGTGAATCCTGCTAACTGCTTCAGATTGAAGACAAGCAGCTCTCTAACTGACCCCGAGAGGTACGCGCTTAATATTCCTGTTAGAACTGCGCCTAAGCTACCCACAATCCCGGTCGTAAGCGCACTGCTAAGAACCCACGTGAATGCTTGAATTCCTGAAGCACCTCTTGTCTTTATCGTTCCTACATCTCTTCGTCGTTCATCGGATAGCAGTTTGGAGTTATATTGAATCAACATGGCTCCCATTATTATTGAAGGAATCGAGAAGGCAATAGCTATCCCTCTCACACTCATCGCCCAAACAGCATACTCATAGACAGAATCCCTCAGTCTGAATGAATCGTAGGAAATGATGCCATATGGAAGTGTTTCTTGTTCTATTTGCTTCTCTATGTTTTCGAGAATTTCTATCATGCCTTGTGGATTATTCTGAACAATTGTGTTTCTATCAAATTTAACCCAGATGCGATTTTGAATACCATACCAATCTTCATGTGGCAGGATTGCGAACATTTCCTCCAATGTTTCAGGGGTAGTAATGACTTGAAGATAGGTAATTTCTGGTTCGCCCCAATATAGTTGATACATGTATATGTTTGAGTCAAATGTCCCTGCGACAATGAATGTCTTTTCAACGTCAGTTAAACTTCCATTTTCCCAGTTTTCAACTTCTACCGAAAGTGTGTAGTTACCACCAACCTCTAGTCCTTCCCTCATGAAAAGGCTCTTTTCCACTAGGCAAGAGTCGTTATCGTAAGCAAGTTCTCCGCTATCCAATTCTATGGCATCAGGAAAGCTCTCAAATGCTGTACTACTAATCCCTAGAAATCCCCTTCTACTATATCGATAGTCTTCAGCAGACCAATCATAGATGTTCACGAATGTTGATGACTCCGTGGTAATGACAAACTCTTGTTGCTCAACAATATTAGCAATATCTTCAACTGTGGTTG
>JBHLPA010000289.1:0-3680 GCA_048939935.1 Promethearchaeota archaeon
TGTTGACATAAAGTCCAGCTCCTTCTCCTCTCTGCAAAGCACCTTGAATCTTGTACAAACTCCCTTAAAGAGTATCGGACTAAGTAAGAACCGTTTTCAGTCTTTAAATAAAATTTAGAAGGGACTCGGAAAAAAAGAGTCCCTTTTGCTATTCTATTACTTCCTGCGAACAGCGAAGTATGTTATGAGAACACCAATGATAAGGGCTCCCGCGCCAACACCAACGAGTAGTAGTGGGTCCATTCCACCTGATGGTGGAGGTGTTGTAGTCCCACCAAAGTCTTCATCATACATGAAGATCATTGATCTTGGGTTGTAAGCAGTGAAGGGTCCTCCAGCAGGAGTTGTGTAGTTGACCCATTCCTTCCTCATTGCATGGGTATCATCGGACAGGTAGAGTGGCACATATGGGATGTTTTCCAAGACTGCCATTGACGCAGCAGTAGCCTTGGCATAGAGATCAGCTGGTGTGGCACCAACGTACTCATCCATGATGGTGTCAACAGTTGCATTGTTTAGATGGTGCACATTATCGCCCCACTCAAATATGTTTGCAGAGTGACATCTGTACCAGAGATAATCTGGGATATTGTCATATCCATGAGCCATGCTGTACATCTCGTACTCACCTGTATAGATGGCATCGTACATCGGACCGTCATCTGTGACCATGTTGTTGATCTTGATACCAATATCCTCCATCTGGATTTTGATACCAGTGACAGTGGCTACCGATATGTCATCCCATGAAAGACTCAGACAGTCAAATTCGAGTTCATCAATTGCTGGTACATGGACTCCATCTCCATTTCTGACGCCATCAGAATCTGTATCGATGTATCCTGCCGCATCAAGAATCTCATTGGCTAATGTGACATTCTCTGGGAAGACTGTGTCTTCATTGAAAAGACTCGGGAAGAACACTTCAGGAATAGCTGCTCTTGTTGCAGTTCCAAAACCAAGTCTTCCTATATTGATGAGTTCGTCTCTATCGACTGCAAATGCCATCGCCCTTCTGACGTCAATATCATCGAGTCCTGCGACTGTGAGGTTGAAGCCCCATACATAGTCCCACTGTGATGCGACGCCTGTGACGAGTTGCAGTTCAGGCGCATTAAGAATCTCGTTGACATATGCACCAAAGACCTCGTAGCGCTCTGTATCAGCATCACCAGTCCTCATGGCAAGGATTCTTGCATCCTGTCCAATCACAACGTCGATTCTTACTCTCTCGATGCTCGGTAGCTGACCAACATTTGGATTGTCTGGGCCCCACCAGTCATCGTTTCGTACAAGCTCCGTATACTCGTCTGGTACACGCTGGACGTATTTGTATGGACCCGAGCCAGTATGCGCAGTTACGTTGTCCTCATCATCCCATCGAGCATCATCAGCTGCAATGCCATCATGAATGTGCTTCGGGAGAATGTAGATCTGTCCCAGAGTGTGAGCGGCAAATGAGAAGAGTTTGTCAAACACACAGGTAACAGTATTTCCAGAAGCAGTTGCAGAAGTCAGGTTCTGCATGAAGCTCCACCAGTTGCCAATAGTAGATGGAGCATCTCTGACATACTCGAAGGTGAAGGCCACGTCTTCCGCCGTCAGTGGCTCGCCATCGTGCCATGTTACACCGTCTCTAATATCAAACGTGACTGTAAGACCGTCAGATGATACTGTCCAACTTTCCGCCAACCACGGGATTAAATCGAGATTGTCATCCGTCGATAATAGCGAGTCATATACTAGCATGTCGTACCAGTGAGACCTTTCACTCCGCCATGTAAGCGGATTCAGTTCACCGATGTCTGACCCATAGGCCATGACAAAGAGCATCTCTGAGTCTGCTTGTGCAGATGCAGGGATACTAATCACTGGGAAGACTAAGAACATCGCTATTAGGACGTAACAAAATTCACGTCTTGTAATCAATTCTCTATCCTCCAATCTAAGGGAAAGAGGTTATCTACTTTCCGAACTTAGATACACTGTTTTACGTGCTTTAAGCGTTTCGAACTACGCGCTATTGCCCTCAAAATTCTATTGTCAAATTGTTACCAAATTGAAATACCCAGAAATTCGGGTGTACAAGATGTAACTTCATGAAAAAAGTTTCGTACATTCTGGATATAGCTGGAAAATTCTTGTCAAAGCTTTGCCTGATCTTTTTGTATCATACAACGATTTTGAACCTGGTGTTTCAAAGAATTGAATACTCATGTCGCCATTTTCTAGATCACGATATTCAGCCACAATTGTTTCCACAAATACTCGCTCATGAACTTCTGCTGAAGTTAGAATATCTTTGGGTGAAGTATTTGTAACTAACGAAGACGCTAGTATATATGAGTGAATATCATTTCGATCTGCAAGCAGTTTTTGTTCGCGTTTCAATCCATGTGGCGTTCGAGGAACGATAAGGGCAATAGCTGTTAATGGGTCTGCTTGAAGGCTTCTCAGCTTTGGTCTAAGGTCATCGTCTAGTTCTTGTGCTTTCCAACGAAGCGATATCAATTCATCAATCACTTCTCGAATTTCATCAATATTACCATCCGAAAACGATTTTCCAGCCTTTTCTGAATCAAGAATTTTCAACCTCGTATAGTGCGGTCTCCATAATAAGAACCTATGATCACTATCAGAAACATTAACCGACAGTATTTCATCAATGAACGATGTTGATGTCTTTTCTTCTGGATTTCGTGAGTTCTCTATCTTCCATGTGACTCGTCGAAAAGGGCGATGAATAATGCGGAATCCCTCTAAGGAGTCTAAAGCCTTTTTCTTGAAGATACCCTCACTTCTGACCTGTCCTTCTAAGAACTTCGCAATTGTTTCAGTTTCATATCTTGGAGTTTCAAAGACCTTCAATGAAAGACATCCTTTAGATTGAAAGCTCTCGGACATAATTTCAGATAAGCAATTCGTTAAGCACAGGAACGGGAGGATATATCTCTAGGAACCAAGACTGAATATCATGTGGTTCGAATGTACAAAGCTGTGACAAAATTCATTGACGCAAATCTGAATAGCTCTATCGAGGCTCTCAAGAAACTGTGCAGTATCCCTTCGGTGGCTGCGAAAAATCAAGGCCTCGAAGAAGCTGCCAACCTTGTGGAAAAAATGTTGAAGGATATTGGTTTTCAAACTGATATCTACACCACATCAGGTGCTCCAGTTGTGACAGGTTGGATTGATACAGGAGCAAAGAGGACGCTCCTTTTCTATGATCATTATGATGTGCAACCTGCAGAGCCTTTTGACCTCTGGGATTCTCCTCCATTTGAACCAGAGGAAAGAGAAGGAAGGCTATATGGACGCGGTGTTGCTGACAATAAGGGTGATACAACCTCTAGAATTTGGGCCCTCAAAGCATTCAAGGAAACAGGGACCGATTTACCGGTCAACATAAAGTTCGTTGTTGAGGGTGAAGAGGAGATTGGAAGTGTTCACCTTCCGGAGTATACTGAGAAAAATACAGAATTCATTACCGCCGATGGAGGAATCTGGGAGTTCGGAGGTGAAGGCATCCATGGGAAGCAAGAAGCATGGCTTGGACTCAAGGGGATATTTTTCGTGGAGCTTGAGGTCAAGCGACTATCAAGAGATGTCCATTCAAGCACGGCATGCATACTACCATCAGCAGCCAGTAGATTAGTCTGGGCATTGAATTCACTAAAGGA
>JBHLPA010000290.1:0-3672 GCA_048939935.1 Promethearchaeota archaeon
GTCAAGATCTCTTGGTCCTTCCTGTGACATCCTTTCATCATCTTGCTGTTCTTTAGAGATATTCAACCGTTTCCCAAATTCCATAGAGAAAGGTCATCCATTCAATGAAAAGTTCATCGGGTTGCCAGAAAGTAATCTCTGATGTTGCTGTCCATTCTGGAAAACCTTCCTGGTCTTGTTGACTTAATTCCATTCCATCTTCTCCGATATTAGGTAGAAACACTCAACTCGAGATGTATTGGCTAATGAACAATAGCCATATCAGAATCAAGCATATCTAGTATACCGATTGGTACCTTAGCATTTAAGCATTGTCAAATGTCCTCTTTTCAGAGTTAATCTGAAGAGTGTTTGAGCCGTTTCCGATCAACAATGTCCTCTGGATTCATTGATCCATGACTTCTGTATCGTTCACGGAGAGTGTCCTCCTTTTCATATATTGGTCCCTGTCCAGTCAGGAACCCGGTTGATACTCCCTCCTTAGTCTTGATAACAGGTCGCGATGCTTTCATCAAAAGATAACGAAGAAACTCAAGATCTGTGACTTTTCTTCCCATTTTTCGCTGGTAACGCATTTTTTCCTCTTCCCAAGTTAAAATATCGTGTTCTGTAAGCCCTTTGAACAGTTTATTCTTGAGTTCGCCCATTTCTTATTCTCCTAAGAGTTAACCAAGTTAACCAAAATCTATGCTATATCCTCTTGTGATACCTGGGGATTACCAAGGAAAAATATAGTGAGTTAGGGTTTTTGGAAAGATTCGGATTATCTTCTATAGACACCTTTCATAATCAGAACTATATTGCTCTGCCATCATCCGTTCTGATTAGCATTATCATTCGAACTTTTCTTTTGATTCTCTTTTTTAGTTTCGACTGTCCCGCCATCAGTAGTTGGGGCTGGAGTAAAGGTGGCTGCTTCATTCTGATTGGGTTGAGCAGTATGATAAAGACTCTCTTTGCGAGTCTTAGTGAATTGAGTGACGGCAGTCCAAGTTGCTGATTTATCTGCAAGAGGTGTGAGTTTCTTAATTCTAAACATGAGAATGGCTGAAAGGTCGATTAGAATGATGTTCATTCCCAAAAGCCAGAGTGAACCAACACCTATGTTGATGATAGTCACATTCGCATGCAAAACACCAAGCATCATCATCAACGCTGCATTCACTGCTGGTGGCATAAGTGCAGCAGATATCGCAACACCAACTAGACTTGACATATCTCCTTTTGTCACTGAAACGGCAACTGCAGGTCCCGAGATCAGTGCAACCCCAACATCAATGAGAGAGAATCCTGCTCTTCGAGTAATTTCTGTCACTACTATTGGTTGCATGGTCACAGGGTCTATCTTGCTTGCCACATCACTAACAAAAGCAGCAGAACCACCGACATAAAACATGAATGCCATAACAATTCCAACTGTGAATGAAAGACCAAGTGAAATCAACTCATTCACAGTCCCTTTCGCAAACAATTGTCGGTCCCTAACAACGTACCCAAGTGCTACTCCTAACATAGGACCCATTAGAGGTGATAGTAGCATTGATGCAACTATTACAGTAGTATTGTTTTGAATAAGTCCAAATCCAGCCATAAACGCTGCTAGAATGGAGAAAGCGATGAAGTCGAAGCTCAAGGATGCCTGTTTCTTGACATTATCATATATCTCCTCTACTGCCAAAGTTGCATCTCTCTGGATTCTCGTATCAGGCATTTCATCTGCTTCACGAGGTAGTGAGGCTGACAAATCCAAAATGTCGATAAATCCATATTCAACACCTACTCCCCTGCTCTTCAGCTTCTCAATTACCTCATTGACCTGAGAATCAGGCACTCTGAATTGCAGTAGATGTGAATTATCAGAGGTTAACCTTGTGACGTGACTAATAAGGAGAGAATCGCTCACATAGTCAAATACTGCTTCTGTCTTCTCAAATGGAACTTTGATCTGAACCTGCTTCAAAGACGCACAGCTCCCATGCTAACTGGCGAGCTTCATTAGAAATCTATTAAGGGTTTCTGGGAATGCCTATTCGTCTTAGTCGTAATACAATTATTACCATTTTAGGCCATTTGCGCATTAAACACCAAGCTTTTCTTTGATGTCTCAAGCAAATATAGAGAGAGGACGAAAGAATGGGTGTCATCGAGGTAATTATTGTCCTTGCTGGATGGTTTACTCTATCGTTAACTGGAGCACTTGCACCCGGACCATTATCTGCGGCAGTGATTCAACAAGCAAGCAAACGAGGGAAACTTCATGGCATTTTACCTATGTGTGGTCATTCTTTGGTTGAGTTAGTGATTGTAATTGCAATCATATTGGGTGTGAGTAGTGCTGTTCTTGATCCCTACACCAATTTACTCATGACTGTTGGTGGAGGTGTAATCATAGTCTTTGGTTTGGTTGCTTTGAGAGACTACAAGCATGAAGACTCTGTTGACGACTCAAAGGAAGAGATGACTGCTTCTTCAGCTCTTCAAGCCACAACTCAAGGCGCTCTTGTTAGCATTTTTTCACCGTATTTTCTCCTTTGGTGGATAGCTGCAGGATTTACTGCAATTAATTACCTCCTCGATACTGTGGACTGGAGTGTTGGAGCGGTTCTCATTGCTGGTATATTGATATATTTCACACACATCTCCACAGACTTCCTCTTTGGAGCCTTTCTTTCAGTTGGAGCTACATATGGAAGCAAAAAAGCGAGAGTTGAGTCAAAGGCTGGTAGACTTAACTTGGTAAACATAGGAATAGGTCTATTTCAAGTGGTTCTTGGATTGTTCTTTGTTTACCTCGCCTTACCGAGTCTCCTATTTGGTGTGTAATATAATTTCTACAAAATCCTCTTTCCCTAATGACAACAGAGATTGCTACTACACCTACAACTGAAAAGGTACCAATGACTGGCACAGAACTCTTTAGGGGGATAATATCCTCCCTCTTAGGTGATTTTTTGCCGACAATTCTCATAACAGGGTTTGAGCCATTTGATGAATTCTCTGTCAATCCTTCTGAAGAGGTTGTGAAACACTTTGATGACAAGAAGATCAATGAGTTCTCGATCATCGGACTTGTCCTTCCACTTGATTACAATAGAGCACTGAATATCTTGGATGTTGCTCTCAACAAGCACAAACCTGACTATGTACTCTGCTTGGGTCAGGCTAATCGTGCCTCTATCTCAATAGAGAGAATTGCAGTCAATGCGATATCCACAAAACGTCCTGACAATCATGACTATACTCCTGAATCTGATGTAATTGATTATGATGGCCCAGTTGCTTATTACGCGAATATTGATCCTATACCTCTTGTTCAGGCACTGCTTGAGAATGGTATTCCCGCCTATACAAGCTATCATGCTGGAATCTTTGGGTGCAATTGGCTTCTCTATAATGTGATGGACTGGATTGAGAACAGTTCACCTGATGTTAAAGCGACTTTCATTCATCTTCCACCTCTACCTTCTCAGGCGATAGAGAAAGACATGATGACGCTAGCAACAATGCCTCTAGAGCTTCAACTAGAAGCCATCCAGATAATCATCAAGAACCTTAGCTAAGTTCTCCACCAAGAACTGTTAGAACAATATATCCAATGATAGCACCTACGATGGTTGCTATTGTTCGTTCTATCAGCATCAACGGGAATATTCCAATGAATAGACCTGCATC
>JBHLPA010000291.1:0-3669 GCA_048939935.1 Promethearchaeota archaeon
CTCGAAACTAATACGATGTTTTATCGAATATCCACTGACATAACTGCCTGTACAAGCCACAAAAAGAACCAATGCTCCTACTAAACACAGAGAAATGCTACTAACACGTAGGTAGAAAGATGCAGATGAAATAGACGCCCAAACAAAGATACCAAACCATACAAGGTCACTAAGGTCATCCGAGCTTCCTTTATCGTATTTTTGAATCTGAATACCAATCTTTTCAAAGATCAGAGGGATTTCTCCAAGATTGATTTCCACCTCACGTGTTTTGCCAACTTCATTAAACTTTGAGGGGTCAATAAAATGAAGATTCTCTCTGTTTGAAATCCCCAAGTCATAATAGGCTCGAGCTGCAGGAAATCCGATAGCAATTTGTGAACCAAAAAGCAAGAGCGCGGAAGCTAGTCCAGGAGTTGTGGAGCAGACTAGCCAGAGAAACATTGTATATACAATTCCAATAAGTAGAGCAAAAGCAAACACGAGTAAGTGGTTCTTTCTTGCATCGAAGCTATCAACTAAGGCAAGCTGCTTTGAAGAAACCTCCTCCAGTTTGCTCATTATCTCAGAGCCTCATCTTCAGGGATGCTAGCACAATATAAAGCCTTGATGTTTGAAGCGAAAGCTAATGTGGTTTCCAAGGTAATCTAATCGATGAAGAAAACGTCACCTTGGTTTTCACTTGCTACAACACGGATGTGCATGTCATTCTCGAGCACATATGTTGCATCTGTGAGCTTCACAATAGCAATTGCACCATGATGAGTTGCGTAGGTGGCAAATTGGCTTATTGATTCACCAAATTCAGCAAGGACAACTGTTACTTCACGAAACAAACGATTCATCGATGCAGGATTCTTTGTAAAAAACGACTCTAAATCATGGTGGAGAACGGGGATTGAATCTGCATCCCACTTCCTCTCAAGTTCCTCTGGCTTACAGACGATTACAACTTTACCTGAGAACTCTCCAGCTTCACTAACTGATTCGCCTCGTAAAATTGGAAAGCTATATTTTCGGTCATCATTGTCTTTGTTCACAGTCGAACACGCTCTTTCTGAATGGTGACTTCTGCTAACCGGTTTGGTTTGCCAGAACTTTAACGTTTCGGAGAGTAATAGTTTCTCATTTCAGCTACCTGCAAGCTAATAACTAAAAATCATAACCAAAGAATTGGTGCTTCTATGGCAATTTATGAATTTGAGAAGAGAGTACCTCTCATTGGGAAAACATCCTATGTGAGTCCCACTGCCTCAGTGGTAGGAAAAGTCACCATAGGTGAAAAATGCTTCATCGCACCAGGAGCCTCAATAAAGGGAGACTATGGTGAGATTAGAATAGGGGATGGGTGTAGTATACAGGACAATGTGGTCATCCATGCACGCCCAGGCGAGTTGACAGTAATTGGAAATAATGTCACAGTAGGTCATGGATCAGTCATTCACAACGCTACAGTGAAAGACCAAGCCGTGGTGGGTATGGGAGCAATAATATCAGATTATGCCATTGTCGGTGAGTGGGCTGTTGTTGGAGAAGGTGCCGTGGTTAGAGCTCGATTTGAAATCCCAGATGGTAAGATTGCAGTAGGAGTCCCTGCAAAGGTGATTGGAGATATTCAGGACCATCACAGAGAGGAATTATCTCGATTCAAAGCAATCTATCAAGATTTGGCAGGAAGATATCCAGTCGGTCTGAAAAAGCTCAAAGATTAGTTCCGAGAAAATAGAAGAGGAGGGCAATCGCCCGGTCCTCTTTCTAAACTAGTGACACCATCCGGTCTCTGTTAAATCTGCCGAATGCCAACGCCCAGGTGATTAGGAATAAGACTACTGCGATGAAAATTGTGATGATATCGGAGAACCAGACAGCATCAGGGTTGATTGCTCCTTCAGGATTCATTGTAACCATTGGAAGCAGCATTGGGAGAATAAAGACCATCACTGTTGCCCCAGAAACCTGATAGGCTTCATAAACTCGTGACACCCTCCCCGAGATCAGAATCATTATCGAATTCATTGCAAGAATCATTAATGGTCCAGCTGTGAGGAGAAGGAATAATCCTGTAATGTCTGGGAACAGCATCGGTTGAAAGCCTGCAGTCAAAAATATGGTTATAGTTGCAATCTCCGTAACCACTATCGAACCTAAAAGTAGGATAACACTAGGGATGAATGAACTTAGAACCTTACCAGTAAGTAACTCACGGTCTGTTAGAGGTGTGCATAGAAGTGGTTCGAGGGTATTCTGCTCCCGCTCTCCAACTAACGCATTCGCCGCAATAAGTGATGCAGGGATTATCGCAACCATCCCTATCATTGGTGACAGTATTGGGCTCATTACTTGCATAATGGCAGCTAGCTCAGTAGCGCTAGAAACTGTGAAGACCAGAAGTCCAACAGTACCAATAGCCATTATGGGACCAATCGCCGCAGTAAGTATGAGACCATACTTTACATAACTCACCTTCATAGCCATACTAAGGTCGGTTCTCGCAACAATCATTGATTTTCCAAATGCCATTATACGTCCCTCCCCTTTACAACCTCCAGATAGAGGTCTTCAAGTGACGCTTCTTCTTCAGCAAACTCTACGATTTTAATGCCAGCGAACAGCAGAGATTGCATCAAGGCAGAGTTATTGTTGGTGGGATCTTCAACGGTAACAATTATTGAGTCTACTTCCTCGTTAACGTCCTGTACGAAGTCCATCGATTTTGCGATGGAGCTTGCTTTCTCGATATCACCCACGATTCGGATTCTGAACTCTTGTTTTGCCAAGAGCTTTTCGCGCAGTTGCTGAGTGTCGCCTTCTAAAAGGATCTTGCCTTCATCAATAATCGCAATCCGATTGCATACTCTCTGAACTTCAGGAAGGTTATGTGAGTTGATGAAAAATGTTTGACCATATTGTCTTGAGAGATTAAGTATCAGGTCTCTCACACGCTTTGCAGCGATTGGGTCAAGAGCTGATGTGGGTTCATCGAGTAGAAGTATCTTTGGTCGATGAAGCATAGCTCGGCACAGGGCAAGTCTCTGTCGATTTCCAGTACTCAGCTCCCCTGCTTTGTCATCTTTCCTGTCCCATAGTCCCATGAAGGTAAGAAGCTCCTCAATTCTCTCAGATATCTCTTCTTCAGGAACATCATAGAGCCTCGCAAAATACCTCAAGTTCTCATAAGCTGTCAAAGTTGGATAGACTGTGTGATTGCCTTCTTCCGGTAGTACCCCAGTTATCTCGCGAACTTGCACTGGGTTTTTAATGATATCATAATCACAGACAACAGCAGTCCCTTCTGTTGGTCGAAGCAAAGTGCTGAGAAGCCGGGTAGTAGTTGATTTTCCAGCGCCATTGGGACCAAGCAAACCAAAGATGGTTCCAGCAGGAATATTGAGTTCCATATGATTTACAGCAACTAAATCTCCAAAATTCTTTGTTAATCCAGAAATTACCACTTCATCCAATTTAACCACAATCCCAACACAAGATGTGCCATTCTTGGATAAAAACGTGATTAAATGACGAAGTAATTTGTTTAGACGGTTATAATTTTCTCAACTACAGCTGTATGCGTATCTCTTATCCCCTGAATTTTGTGAATCTTGTTTACTGTGATATCATAGAGTTCTTCCAGATTTGTAGTTTCAAGAAGCACCACAATGTCATAGCCAC
>JBHLPA010000022.1:0-14720 GCA_048939935.1 Promethearchaeota archaeon
AGATGTTCATGATTTACAAGAATGAAGGTTGGAGGGCTGATGATGGTATGCTCTTCAGTGCCTTAGAAGAAACAGCTAAACTTGGTGGTCAAATTGGGGTGCATGCTGAAAGTGTTGATGTCCTAGACATGTTGATTGAGAGATATGCGAAGGAGAAGGAGAAATGGGGCGCATATGGTCATACCCTTTCTAGACCTTGTTACACAGAAGAAGAGGCAATCATCAGGGCAATCAAGTGGGCTGAAGCCACTGGTGGAAAGTTGTACATTGTTCATATGTCAACTGGAGAGGGGGCTGATGCAGTGCTTGCTGCGAGGAAAAAAGGTGTCAATGTCTATGCCGAAACCTGCCCTCAATATCTGCTTCTTGATGATGATGTGTTCAAGGGTGAGAATGGTCATCTCTATGCCACATGTCCTCAAATCAAGAAACCCCATGACAACGAACGCCTTTGGGAGGGTCTTGCCAATGGTGAAGTTCAGGTTGTTGCTACTGATACCTGTACCTTCGACACAAAACAGAAAGCTGCTTGGAATGGTGACTTCAGGAAGATTCCCTTCGGAATGCCTGGTGTTGAAACTATGGTTCCGTTGATGTATACAGAGGGTGTCGGCAAACGAGGTTTCTCAGTGAATCATCTCGTGTCACTTGTTAGTACAAATCCCGCAAAACTATTTGGAATGTATCCAGAAAAAGGAACGATTGCAGTTGGTAGCGATGCCGACCTTGTAGTCTTCGATCCAAAGAAAAAGGTCACAATCAAAGCTGAGAATCTGCAGACAAACTGTGACTGGAATCCGTTCGAGGGTTGGAAACTTGAGGGATATCCCTTAACAACTATCTCCAGAGGAAAGGTCGTCGCTGAAGATGGTAATTTTGTCGGTGAGGTTGGTCATGGACGTTTCTTGAAACGGAAACCCTACGGAAAACTATGAACATCTCTCTCGTCAACCTCATAAGTCATCAACTGCATCCAAGTTTCATGCGATTCCCTAACAACCGGGCATACCATGTAATCTATGATAGTTCATTGGAGGATGCAGTTAAGTATGCATCTGAGAGCAATTGGACCAGCATAGTTCCTGACATAGGTGTTCCTGCATTTTCACCAGAGAGGATTTCTTCAGAAGAACGCTCACAACTCCGAGATATGTCTCGAAATCTGTCAATCAACTGGGGATTTCACGCAGCTGGTGACAATGTCAGTTTCTTCTCAACATATCCTCCAATAAGAGCTGGAATCATCCAGTATTTCAAACAGACCATCAATCTAGCCAGAGAAATCAGTACAGGGCCTACCAATGTGGTGATTCATGCTGGAGTACCACCAAAGTTCAGAAAATCTCGAGGGCAAACTGGAAATTTCAATGAACTCCACTATGAAACATATGCTCAGACCTTGCGAGAGAATCTCACTGAACTTATCGAACATGCTTTTCCGCATATTAAGATAGCAATCGAGAACACAGGATGGACTCCCCTTATCCGAGATGTTGTCAGACAATTACTCCCCAAAGGACTGAAGATATGTCTTGACATTCCGAAACTCTATGGTCCTGGTTTCAAACTACTAGAAGAAGACTGGAACTTCATTCAAGAGCATAAAGGCTTCATCGAAGTTGTTCACATTCACGACATAGACCCCAAACTTGGCTCTCATCAAGTAGTTGGAGAAGGAGTCGTAGACTTTGAACGATATCTGAGGTTTCTCAGTGAGTTGAAAAACAAACCTCAGTATGTCTTCGAGGTTCGCCCGCGTGAAGCAGCTAATGAAAGTCTGACAAACATCGGACGTCTTCTAGAGATTCTCAAACTAGACTTATAATCACGTCTAAATCTGAGAAGAGAATATGATGAATAGAATTAAGGCTGAAATGAACAGAACTATTCCAAAAACCAGCAAAATTACTTTTCTAAGATCCAAATTAGTTTCTCTCCTGTCGTCTTATAACTAGTGCATCCCGAATCTCACGAAATGCCTCTAATGTTTCATGATTAAAGATCTTCTTTCTCCCTCTTTGCAAAGCTACAGCCTCTTTTGGCCGTGACGCCTTACCAAACTTGCGAAGTTCACGAAGAATGAAGTCTCTCAGTTCCTCATGAAACTTGACCCCCTCTATGTTCTCCTCAGCAGCTCCGCCTCGCGTTACTCTCTGAAGGACTAACGCAATAAGTCCTCCTCCCTGTGCCGTGGTTGACCTAGCTGCTGTTTCTATTTGAATCGTACCTATTCCGAAGAGTCTATCAAAAACACCTCTTCTTGTTTTGACATGAGTAATGGTACGGAACGGCACATGCCTTTGGGTAATCTGGATGATCCCTTTCTTGACGTAAATCTCAGGACTCACATCTCCCTCCCAACTAGCTAATGAGTAATTTATGTGCTTGACGTAAATGTACGTGTATATCATCCAGAGCACAAACATACTACCTCCCATCAACCAGTAAAGCAGATTGATTCTCTCCCATCCAAGTAGAAAGAGGATATCAGTCCAAAAGGCCAACTCCACTATATTAGTTACAAACACTGGATCCCTTGCTAGTGTAAAGAAAACAAAGAGGGCAGTCCAGATGAGAATCAAGACTATGAATACCCGTAACCATTTTTTATAGAGAAAGGCGTTATCTGGATGGAACACTCTTCCACTGACAACTTTTTCCATGGGTGGTTTGATGACCCGCTCTTCTCCTTGAGTCATTTGTTATCCTCATTCTTTGTCTTTCTTCAGGAGATCGCGAATCTCTCTAAGAACTAAGAGAATCTCATCCTCTATGTTTTCCTCAATTCGTATTACTGGTTCCTCCTCGGGATGAACCACTTCAGTACCGGTCACATAAGGATCTTTGAACTTTCTGAGTTCCATGAGAATGAAATCACGTAGTTCTTCATAGAACGTCAGTCCTTCAAGTTTTTCTTCAGATGATTGGAAGGAGCTTCCTGACCCACCTGCGGTTTCAACCTCTATTGAGCCAATTCCGAATAAACGGTCAAAGGGACCAGCTACACTTTGTATATTCGTGATTGTACGGAATGGAACGTGTTTCCTTGTGATGTTTATCAGCCCTTTCTTCACATATATTTCTGGCATTGTTTCACCAGATTTGCCAATCACCGAGTACTCGAAGGATCTGATGTATATTGGGTATATAATCAGATATGGAAACAAAATGCTAAATGTGATCAGCCAATACCAAAAGTTGAAGATCCACCAAATAAAACTGATAGTAGAGGCTAGATAGCCTACCTGCCCAATTATTATCTCTACAAGATAAAAAACAAGGTATATCATTCCAATTACTATCACCCATAGTATGACAGCTGTAAATACTCCCAGAAACCAGTTCTTATTTCGGAAGTACTTTGATGGTTTGAAGACCTTCCCTCTAGCTATCTCATCCATGGGGGGTTTGATTACTTTACCTCTACCTGACATAATCTATCTCTCCCTATCGAGCTTCTCATCTATCTTTTCTAATACATTCCTAATGTCACGGAGTGTTATGAGTATCTCGTCGTCCAGACTATCGCCTAGTCTTGGAACTGGTTCATCAACAGGGTGCACAACCTCTGTCCCAGTGACATAAGGATCTCTGAATCTTCTGAGCTCTTGTAGAATAAAGTCCCTCACTTCTTCGTAGAATGTGATTCCCTCAAGTTTTTCTTCCGGACTTCCACCAGCTTTAGCGCCACCAGAGAATCCTGCGGTCTGAATTTCAACAGTGCCGATTCCAAACATGCGGTCTATGGGGCCTGCCCTACTTGAGATATTTGTTATTGTCCGAAATGGTACATGCTTCTTAGTCACGTTCACCAAGCCTTTTTTGACATAAATCTCAGGCATCGTGGTTCCCGCCTTCGATATTACGCTGTACTCAAAACTTCGAATGTACAGAGGAATTCCAATCAGTATGGGTAGGAACCAGAACACTGACGACAGAAGATACCAATAATTAACCACAGGTAGCCAGTCATAGAAGATATTCCAAAAGATTGGAACCCAGTTGGGAGTTCCAGAGTCACTCGCACTTATCCAAGCTCCAAGTACAAGACAGCCCAATGTGCAGAGCCATAGGATGAGCCAGATAAATGTCGCTCCAACCCACTCTTTATAGTAGAATCTCCGATCTGGTTTGAAAACACGACCCGCTGTTACGTCCTCCATTGGAGGTTTGATAACTACACTTCGACTGTCACTTTTCACTCAAATCAACTCCCTATTTTCTTGACATTCCTCTCTTATGGCGAAACCACCTATGAAGAAAACCACTCCTACTCCCTCAAGAACACCGCCAAGGAAGTAGAGGATTTCTGGTCCTCCAAGCGTGCCAGTCAACATACCGACTATCTCAATGAGCATGATGAGGCCCCCAAATGACATAAAGACCGTCCCTATGTTCCTCTTTCTTTCTGACACTTCATATCAGCCCCATATACATAACTAATAGAATGAGGAAGAGAATGATTGCTATAATCAAGACCACTACTTTGACAATTAGCCGAGCTGCACTCACCATAATTGCCTTCTCCTTGTGTCTTTGCAACTTATGTTTTCAAACTTCATTCTCTTTGTTTCCTCCTTATAGTTTAGTCTTGAGAATCTCCCTGATGTCGTGAAGTGCTAGCAGTATCTCATCATCAAGAGTACTGTCACTTCTCTGAACTGGCTCTTCTCTGGGTTCGACCACTTCAGTACCAGTAGTATAGGGGTCTCTAAAACGCCTGAGTTCACGCAAGATGAATCTTGCAAGTTCCTGATAGAACTTGATACCTTCAAGCTTTTCTTCAGGGCCGCTTTTACCAGTTGGTCCACCTGAGTAGCCTGCAGTCTGGATCTCTACGGTCCCAATCCTGAACAGTCTGTCTAGGACTCCTGCTCTGCTTGCAATGTTAGTTATGGTTCTGAAGGGGACATGTTTACGAGTGATGTTGATGATGCCCTTCTTGACATATATCTCTGGCATTGCAGTACCTGATTCGGAAATTACCGCATATTCAATAGACCTGACATATACGACAATACCCACTAATGCTGGAACAAGCCAGAACAGATGGACAATCCAGATCCACATGGATATTGTGGGCAACCACTCAAGAATCCATAGTCGCTCATATGCAGTCCAGCTGTCAAAGTACCCAATCAACCAAGCTGTACCCCAAAGAGTAAGGATGGATATTGCCCAGGTCCCCACCGCAAAAGCGATGGTCACGAACCACCATTTATTCCTTAGTGCGCTCGCTGGTTTGAACGTTCTCCCAAAGGACACGTCCTGAGGGGATTTCAAAACTTCTTGTAATCCGTTTGCTACTACCAATTATTTACCACCTTCTGTAGATTCACGTTGGTAGCGAGGAAGTTGCTTTGCTCCGAGTTTACTGAAAATCCTGATAGATTGTTCAGTCATGTACATTCCTTCTTCCTTCGGATTTAGAGTCAAATTGTATTCTTTGAGAATTGTATCAAGCGTTTCTCTGCACTCCTCTTTTTTCGGACATGGACTACCATCAGTCTTCTTCTGTGGATCATATGGTGTTCCGTCACATAGTTTGCCACCATAATTTGAGTGGTCATACCAGACGATAACACCCAGTCCAAGAGTGAACACAATGTATACCTGCGTATTTGCTTGATAATCAAATCCAGTTAGAAGCCCTGTTTCGCCATCCACACTCTCAATGTCCAATCGGTGACTGTTCGCATGTTGCTTTAGGCTCTCTTCAATCTTTGATTTTGCTCTACTAAGAACCCTTGATACATATGCTGAATTTGAGAACTGCATTTGTTTGATTTTTTTCCTCTCTTGTTCAGCTTTTCTTGAATCGCCGATTTTAGCATCAATATCCTTGCTAAGAATTTCAAAGACATATCCTGGAATGTCATTCAACCTCTCATACTCACTGAAAATGTCTGAGGTGGGTTTTCCGTGATGATACTCCCACCAGACTACTGCTTCATGAGTTGAGAGTAACGCCATTGCATATTTCCTCGCTTAACGCAGCTTTTAAGTTTTTGGTTAAACTTTACTGCGCTCTGGTAAACATTTATTAGTAAATGAATATAAATCTTTACCATCACGCTGTAAACATTTACAGCAAGATTGAAGGCGAAAAAGATGGTAAATAACGGGATTGTTATTCAAACACGCGGCCTGAACAAGAGATTCGACACTGTTCACGCCGTTAGAGATCTGAACTTAGAGGTTCGGTCTGGTAGTATATTTGGGTTCCTTGGTCCTAATGGAGCTGGGAAGACCACGACAGTCCGTATCTTATCAGGACTGATGAAACAGACTAGTGGCAGTGCCACAGTGTGTAGTTATGACATCAGCTCAGAGCGAGATAAGATCAAGGCAGTGACTGGTCTCCTTCCTGAGTCTCCTGGACTGTATTCAAAGTTATCAGCTGTAGAATTTCTAGAGTTCATAGGAGCATTAAATGGACGAAACGGGAGTGCCTTGAATAGACGAATCGATATTATGCTTGGCATGCTCGGACTAGAGGGTCGTCAGAACGATCTACTAGAGTCCTATTCCTCTGGAATGAAACAGAAGGTTCTCGTTGCATCAACTCTATTGAGTGAGCCGAAGCTCGTCTTCTTGGATGAGCCTACTTCAAGGCTAGATCCAGCTGCAAGTGCACTGGTGAAAGACCTCATACTTGTTCTTGCTCAAGAAACTGAAACTAGCTTCTTCATCTGTTCACATCAGACCTCTTTTGTAGAGGATGTTTGTGACGTGGTTGGAATCCTTAACGATGGCGCACTTGTTACACATGGTTCTCCTCAAGAAATCATTGAAACTACTGGTGCGAAGGACCTTGAGGATGCATACCTGAAGATAGTTGGAGGTCATGTTGACAAGCAGACCCTATTAGCTTGGAGGTAATGCTGATGGTACGAACTTGGTTAGCAATTGCAAAGGCTGAGTTCCAGGTATTGTCCTCCAGTATGAGACGAAATAGGAAACTCTACGTGGGCATACTCTACGCAATCGCTTTAGTGTGGGCAATAGTTCTGACACCGATGATCTACAAAGCTGTTCTTGGTGCAATATTTCCCATGGAAGTCCTGAGACCCATGCTCATGGTGATATTTCCTGGATTGATGCGGACAGTAGGGCTATTCCTATGGCTTGTCCTGCTTTTGTTTCCATTGTCAATGGCTTTGCAGGAGATCAAGATTGGACAGTGGGAGATCTTTCTGTCGAACGATGTCCGGACTAGGGACATAATGGCTGGGACCTTCCTCGGAAAGCTCGGTCTTTACGGATTGATCATCATATTCTTAGCACCTTTGGTGATTTCGCCCTTCATGCTGGCATTCGAGGTCAGCATCATTGGACAATTACTGGTCTATGGTGTGGTGACGATGTTGGCAATGGGTACTATCTGGTTCTCAAACTTCCTGACGAGTGTAATTCAGGCAAGGCTTGGTGATTCTTCGAGAGGTAATGACATCGCAAAAGCACTGGCCATGGTTGTGGCTATAGTGGTCATTATTCCAATGTATGGATTGATGTTCTTCCTCCCGACACTGTCTGAACTAATGGGAATGAATGCGTTTCTTATCCTCCCATCAACCTGGTTCGCTGATCTGATCAGCTGGCTTGCAATAACATTCAATGGCATCGGGTTGACCGCCTCACAGATATTGGGCTTTTCAGCAGTGCTTCAGCTGAATATGGTAGTGACCTCTGTCTTAACTGTTGGATTCGTTCTGGGTACTGTCGGTCTCGCACTAGGTACTGCGGATCGAGTCTTCACAATCGAGGCTGGTGTCCGTACTGAGGTCGTGACCACTGTTGGTAAAGAGAACATTATCCTGAGAGGTATCAGGAGAGTCAATTCTGGCCCCTTTGGGTCTCTCATGGTCACAAACTTCAAGGACTTTCTACGAAAGGCACAGAACTTGTCAAAGATTGGATATGGCCTGATACTAGCGATAATCATGCCAGTTATTATGATGTCCATGGACATCGAGTACCTACAGTTCAAGGAGCTATTCATGATGCTAATCGTGATGATGTCACTGATTGGAGCAATGCCTTTTGCTGGTACAGGTTTTCTTGAGAGTAAAGATCAGCTATGGATTATCCAAGGTGCGCCATCTGGTGCATCACGGTACGTCAAGAGTAGAATTGCATCTCAAGCTTTGATTGGTATCCCCTTGGCTGTTATCCCCTCTATTGTCATCTACTTCCTAATCGAGATGACCGCAATCGAGTTCATACTTCTATTAGGACTAGGTTATCTCGCAATCATTGGTGGAATGCTCATGGCAACTGGAGTGACAGCACGGAATCCAAACTACGAGGACACCAAGTCACCAGCTCATCAAGCGAATATAATGACCTCCGTCATGTTGGCTGAGTTCTCAATAATAGGTGTCATGTTTGTAGATATCTTCCTCACCTTAGGTACTGGCATTGATTTCTTCGGGGTCATTGAGAGTATCTTTGGTCCTGGAAATATGATGTTTGGAGTTTCTGTTATCGGACTAGGTGTTCAATGGCTCATCGCAGGTTTACTAGTGTGGTCAGGAATCAGATCACTCTCTAAACCTGAAGTCTAGAGAAACTGGTAAAGATGGAGCTCTATGGGATTGGTGGCTCCATCTTGCCACAACTTTTTCCAGGGGGATATCGAATGAAAGTTACTCAGAATAAAATTGGATTGATTTTCATACTTACAATCATTCTCTTTTCAGGTGCTCCAAGAGCATCAGATACCAAGACAGTTAGAGTGGCGCAAATTGATTATGACCTGTTTGCTGAAGCTGGAGAAGTAACGGGAGTACCATATGTATGGCAAGAGCTAAATGGTTTCTGCTATTGGGCAACTCTCTCAATGGCGCTACAGAGTATTGGAGTTCAACTAGACCTTGCGGAAGTGTTGGCTGTATCAGGAATAGGCTTTACGGCAGGTTACATTCGATATGACGACATATGGAGCTTTATGTCTGGATCGAGTTATAGACAACAGAGCACTCTGGTATCCGTTGCAGACCTTCTTGGTTTAGAAGTGGAATTCTATATGGATACTGATAGTACTGACCTTGGTCCGCTCTTTTCATTAGTAATGGAATCGTATAATGTCAGTTGGACCGAGATCGATGGATGGGATGATGCAATTCATGTCCTGAAGAATGGCATAGATAGAGGATTTCCAGTCGAAATCTATGTGAACCTACAGAATCTCCCTGCCTATGACTACGATCTCCTCAGAGATTTAGGTGTAACCGAAACCGCCCCTAGCCACTCGATATTGGTTATTGGCTACAACGAAACCTCAGAAACTGCTCAAATCATGGACCCTGGAATTGGTATATTCGATGACCCGGCATCATTTCCCGAAGATGGAAGCTGGTTCTACGAGATTAGTTTTGCATCACTGAATCAAGCCTGGCTTGGACTCTATGGTACTACTATTATCAAACCAGGTTCCGGGATGACTGCCGGGTTCACTCGTAGTCTTGCAAACTGTATTTTGAACAGATTGCGTGGTGATAGAACCTCATATGCGCCTGATGCTGAAGATGTCTTTTTCTGGAATTTTGGTTCCAATGCATTCAGAGCAATGGCTGCTGATCTTACTGACACAGGACTATCCTCATTCATTGATGAATTTGATGAGTATGACCTACACACAAAATCAATCATCCTGCAGGATCTTGGGATTGGGATAGAGGGAAGCTTGACTCAGCAGTATGTATCTTATCGGGCTGCAATTCATGTCCTCCCAAGTTTACTACCGGACCTCGACCTTCAGAACTTTGTTACAGAGGCAAGTTCAGCCTTTGAGCATTTCGAGGTCTTCTCTGATAATTCGACTGTAAATACTCCGTTCTATACAGGTGGAGTAAAGTTGGTGACTAAAACTTTCGAGAATATTGTCTATCAGTATGAACATGTACTTAATGGAGATTTGTCAGCCGCAGTTTCTCTATATGAGGATGATTTGGCAGAGATTCAAAATCATCTCACAGCAATCGCAAATGTTTGGGATGCCGCAGCGGATGCACTTGAAAGAGCTTTGCAGGGAGAGAACAAATTTCCCATTCTGCTACTTTCTACAAGTATAGCTGGAGTCGTGTTACTAGTTATTGTTTTGATTAGACGAAGATAAAGCACATAATCTCATCTCCGGGAGTGAATGACCATGTTTCGGTCATCACTCCCAACAAAGAGAGACCCTGAATAGTTGGAGTAGAATTTTGTTTCTTGAAACCCCGCCTGAGCTAGGTATCGTTTCAAAAGGGTTGAGTTGAGGTTGAGTACCTTCTGAGTTGATACCTGAGATGTCCATCTTCCATTGACCTTTGTTTGAGCTGACATAACCAGAGTTGACGACCGTGGAGGGGCAGTGTGCTCATAAAATCTTGAGAATACAACATCCTCTCCATTACTCATCTTCCCAGCTTTCTGTGGGAAAAACCTAAACCCTGTTCTATGGATCTCCTCAAAGTTCAATGTTTGAGCGATGAACATTCCATCATCTACTAATGAGTCATAAACTGATGAGAGAACAGCTCCAACAGTTTCAAAATCATCAACTAGAGCTAGTGAATTACCCAAGCAGATTACCATATCATATTGATCTTCAGTGATTGACTGAAACTCAGACATCTCTCCAAGGATGAACTTTGGTGAAACCCTCTTTGCTTTCGCATTCTCTACAGCTCTCTGTATCATGGTTTCGCTCTTGTCTATCCCCACAACCTCTACACCCTCAAGAGCAAGTGCAACAGAATGCCTTCCAGTCCCGCACGCTAAGTCCAAGACACGTTTTCCTATGGGACTACCCAATCGTGAAAGTAAGAATGGTATCTCTCGAGCGAGTCTGGCTTTCCAGTCAATAGCGTCATCATAGGCTAATGCAATAGTATCAAAAGAGCTCATTTGAAACTCCATTTCTTAGTTTCTCACAAACTTCAATCTTGCGAAATTGGTTGTGTGTGTGAAAGGTTAAATCCACTCGTGAAATATTATACATACGTGTAACAAAATGCTGTGGTTGGTTGTACTCTCAATTTGTGTAATTCTCCCATTACTCGTGATGGCATTTACAAAAACCAGAGAGTCTCAAGGGCCTCCTAGAAAAGAAAGACGGACTATGTTATACGCCCCAGGATCCGAGGATGTTGCCGGAGAAACATATTTCCCAGCACGAAAGGATGGGTCTATGCCGTTTCCATTGGGCAAGAAAGAAGAGCGAAGGAAAACCGAAACTTATCGAAAATACGCTGAGGATTAATCATTAGACAAATCAATCTCTTCCTGTGTGAACAGAACACGACCCTCCATTCCTCCAGCCACTGTAATTGTCTGACCACTCACATGACCTGCAAGTTTGTCCGATGCGAGATATAGAATCGCTCCAGCAATATCTGTTGGAATTGCGGTTTTACGCATTGGTATGGTCTGCAGGATTCGTTTTATCATGTCCCTGTCTGTCAAGGCGTCTTCGGCCATGGGTGTCATGGTCCAACCAGGATTAACAAGATTCACACGTCCTTTCGTTGCTAGATGAACTATCTCGTTTTTTAGACTCATCATCATTCCATGCATTGCAGATTTGGATGTTGAGTAATCGACATACCATGCCTCTCCAAACAAGCCTGCAGTAGAGCCAACAAGAATAAGCGCGGCAGTATCTCCTCTGAACTTCTCGAGGTTTGCAAAGAAGTACTTAGAACAGAGAAATGTGCCTGTAAGGTTCACCAGGAGAGTTCTCTCCCACTGTTCAAGAGTCATATCTTGAATTGCCTTTCCCTCATGGTTGGCAATCCCCGCATTTGCGACGAGTACATCAACACGCCCAAATGATTCATTTGCCTCATCAAACAGTTTTCTCACATCTTCTTCTTTTGTTTGGTCTACCTGTACTGCGAGAAAATGGTCTGGCCATTCATTCCTGATATCATCTAAGGTTTCAGATGAATGGTTAAATGTGCCAGTTACTTTTGCTCCTTCTTCAAGGAACATACGTGTGACTTCAAGACCGATTCCTCCAGATGCTCCCGTCACAATAACATGTTTATCAGTGAGTCCAATTTCCAATGGTCATTTCTCCTTTCAATGATAAACCAGTCTTCATAATCAGGTGGTTGGATTTGATTTCCATAAAATGCGATGATATCGTTCAATAAGCACCTCTGGCCAGCTACCAACTGAACGAAGTAGAAGATCTGCAGTCAGACCAACGTCATCATCTATTTTGAGTTCTTTCAGATTCGGGCAGTGAAACAATGGTGATAGGTCAACTCGCTTCAAGCGATTGTCCAACAACGAAACCTCTTCGAGGTTCGGACAACAGCTCAGAGGCTCCAAATCTATCTCTTGGAGCCGATTATGCCCAAGTCTGACTGCTTTCAGATTCTTTCCTGACTTCTCTAAAGGCGAAAGGTCAATCTCTGATAGACTATTATTGCGGAGACAGAGAGTCTCTATTTTCTCACACCAAATGAGTGGCAGCAAGTCTATCTGTGCAATGTTTCGTAGGTCCAGATTTATTCCTGTTTCATCAGACCTAAAACGTGCTGTTTTTTCTAGACCATTTGTCGTTACGTATCTGATGAATATCTCGGAAACCACTTTTCTATACAATCCCTTCAAGATGTGTTGAGTTTTGTAGGAACAGGTTCCCTAAAAAATAATGTTTATCGTACTACATGAAATCGGACTCCTAAAATACGATAAGCAACCTAGTTTTCCATACCACAACAGGGAGTTTTACACCATGACACATCCATCAACCTTCTCTATTGTAGCTCGTGATCCCGTAAATGGTGACTTGGGAGTAATTGTTCAGTCCAAGTTTCCAGCAGTTGGTTCTGTTGTTCCATGGGCTAAGGCAAACATTGGAGCAATAGCAACTCAGGCATGGGCCAATGTTGGATATGGCCCAAACGGACTGACACTTCTCCAGAATGGAAACAGTGCTTCTGAAACACTTGACAGTCTTCTCAGTGCGGATGAAGGCAGGGAGCATCGTCAGATTGGAATTGTTGATGCAAAGGGGCAAGCAGTTGCACACACCGGAACAGAATGCATGGATTGGGCAGGTCATATTGTGGGCGATGGTTTCACCTGTCAGGGTAACATTCTAGCTGGTGAGGATGTAATTGTTGACATGGCGGATGCATTCGAGAACACAGAAGGCGATTTGATAGACAAGTTGTTCGCAGGACTTATCGCAGGACAAGCGGCTGGAGGAGACCGTCGAGGCATGCAGTCTGCAGCCATACTTGTGGTTCGTGAGGGGGGAGGTTACGAGGGTGGGAATGATAGGTATGTTGATGTTAGGGTCGATGAGCACCCTAATCCGATAGATGAGCTTGTCAGGATATTCAATATCTATGATATGACCCTTCTCAATAGAGAAGATCCTAGTACTCTGATTAAGATTGAGGGGGATTTGCTTGTGATAATTCAGGATGCACTAGTCACTCTTGGACTTTTGGAGCAAGTCTACTCAAACGAATTTGACCACAAGACACAATCCGCTTTAACAGAGTGGATAAACACCAACAATTTCGAGAATAAATCTCGTGATGATGGAACTATATGGCCCAGTGTGGTTGAGTATTTACTGGAAGACGCAGAACTCCTGACTGAGTGGCTCAAGATAAAGCAAGATACATGATATTAGGCTACATCACTCGACTCAGTCAATTTTGCCAAGTTCTTCTTCCAAGTTCGTTCGATTTGTTTCTCTCTGTTATAATGACCCATCTCTCCCCGTGTTGCTGATGGATTCCCGCTGAGAATGACACCTCCCTCGAACAGTAAGAGGAGAACTGTTAGAATTAAAGCAGTAAAATCTAAAGCTAGTACCATCCCAAGAATCCATAGCCATAATGCAGTGAGAAACGTCCAGAATCCTGCGAAAAAGAAGAACCACTTACGCGTACCTGCGGGAGCTTTCAAAAACGTCACATAATCAATCTTCACAGTAGGCTCATAATACTGATCTCTGCACATACCCAGCAATTTGATTCCTGCCCACTTTCCAGCAATGACTCTGCCTATCGGATACAGGAACGCAATTACTCCAAACACAAAGAGAAGACGTATGCCAAATGTCATCCAGTTTGGAAGCGACCAAGTGAGTATTCCACTCCAAGGCAGTGGTGTTCCCAATGCCCATATGTATCCACATAAAAATAGCAATCCAGGAATGGTTAGTACCAACAAGCCCGGACCTAATGAATAGGTTTTTCCTCGATTTGCTTCAAAAAGAATATCTCGAATCTCTGCTGCCTTGAGGACTTCTTGGTCATCCGGTCTAGGAGTTCTTTTTATTTGTCGCACTAGCTTCCAGAATTGCTTTCGAGTTTCAACAGGAACATCTTTTGGATTCTGCGACACAACAATCAGAATCTGTTCGAGCTTGGTCAATCGGTCACTCATTTGTCTACAGCTCCCTTCTTCATACACAGTTTACTCACATTTAATCACTTCGAGAGTGATATGAAGAATACATAAGCATCCACGATGAATCAAATCCAAAGCAAACTCATTGGAGCTGAACGATGTCTTCTGATGAGAATAAATGGAAGATCAAAAGCCTTGCCAAGTTTGGTCTTGTGGTCAAGAAATACAATCTGGCTCTTGAGGAACAACATGAGAGTCCACCATTTATCAAGTTCTCTCACACTAGTTATCCCGGTTTTGAGGCGCATCTGTTTACAATTGCAGACGCTTCATTGTGGAATCCTGTAATA
>JBHLPA010000292.1:0-3610 GCA_048939935.1 Promethearchaeota archaeon
CCCAAAGATTGTGAGGTCAGGTGTGATGTTGAAATAGCCTTGCGCTCCAGCGAGACCTATCCTACCGAAAGTGACAACCTCATCAAAAATTAGCAGAGCATCATATTGATCACATAACTCCCGTATTTGTTTGTTGTAATCTTTGTCGACCGGGCGAGTTCCAGATTCAGGACCAACTGGTTCAACTATGACTGCTGCAGTACCTCCAAGTAGACGGTTCCTGGACATTTTCTTGCGAAGGGCATCGATGTCATTTGGGAAGACCTCATGTGTGTGCTTTCTGCATCCACCAGGAATACCATGAGCCTCATAGCTTCCAGTACCCGGGATGTGCAATCCGTACATCATCTGGTCACTCCATCCATGGTACGCACCTCCCATCTTAATGACCTTCTTCTTTCCAGTTGCCAACCTTGCCACCCGAATAGCGGCCATGGCAGATTCGGTCCCACTCCCGAGCATTCGGAACATTTCAACGGAAGGTATGTGTTTGTTTATCTCGTGGGCTAGCTTCAGTTCATACTCTGAGAAGAGACCAGTGACCGGTCCTTGTTCCTTAATGAGATCCAGAATCTTATCACGGACTGGTGCATATCCATTTCCTAAGATAATAGCTCCACCTGCCTGAAGGAAGTCAATGTACCTATTTCCATCAAGGTCCCAGAGATAGGCTCCATTAGCCCTATCAATTACAATTGGAAAAGGATAATTGAAAGCTAGGTTGTGTTGTACGCCACCAGGAATAAACCTCTTAGCCTCAGTTATCATTTCCTTAGACTTAGCGCATTTCTCCTCGAAATACTTGAGATACCGACTCATCGCATCTTTATTAATACCATAAATTGGTAGTGTCATCAAATGGTCAAGCTTACGATAAATCTCAGCGGAGTCATGATACTCAGAGATACTAAAACCAGACATTCTGTTCACGCCTCAATCTTTCAATATAGCATAATGAAAAGACTTGTGGATTTCAAAACGCAAATTGAGCTTATGCTATTTTAGTAAAATAATAAATTGAACAACAATCTATACTTCATTTGAAGCCAATTTAGGGGAGGTGAAATCAAGTGAAATATCTGATTGAATGGGAAATCGAGCCTAGATATAGGAAAGAAGCAGTAAAGGCAATTGAAAACTTCAAGCAACCTAAGGAGCTGAGGACAGTCTTTGCGGCTCACAATTGTGTTGCATCCAATAGGGGAATTGCAGTGGTTGATGTCGATGATCCAGAGGTGATACAGAAGGCAATGAGTCCGATGTTGAACTACACAGACTTCAAAGTCACACCAGTTACTCCTGTATTCCCAGAGCCTGAGAAATGAATCATCTTGTTGGAGTAATTCCACCATATCCGATATAGTCAAGTGAATCAGAAGAGTCCATTACTGCCTTACGACGTTCCTCAAATCGCTTTTGAAATTCATTGTACTCCTGGTGCCAAATGTCAGCTTCTACTTTCGTCAGAAAGTTAAATGTGAAGGAAACCTTTGAACCTCTCCCAGAGCTTGATGTTCCTTCCCTAAGTTTCTGTGCTTTATCACTAAGAAGACTTGAGATTGCATTGAGATGTACAGCAGTCGATTCGAGGAAAATAACTCGATTCTTGATAGAAGTGTCATCACTCCCTTGAAGGATAATCTCTTCTTTGAATTCAGGATTTCTACTGTAAATCTTCACGGCTCGACCTTGTTCTTGAACTCTGAATTTCAACACTTTGCCATCAATAAACTTTGAAAGATGATGTGACATTGTGCTTCGATTGATCTTTATTTTGTCCATAAGCTGCTGTGCTGTGACTTCCTCGTTTAGCAGAACTTCGAGGTAGATTCTAGCCCTAACTGGATCAGATAGAAGTTCAAGTAGTGTCATCATGTCTTCCTCAACGAATGTATGTCATTCTTGCTATGGGAAGAGACCTTAAAAGTTCGACGGAATCAAAATGTTTCGATATAATCGAAATAATTTTATAATTTTGGAGGAGTGCTAATGTCAGAACTCGATGTGAAAAAATTCCAAAAAATGCTTGAGGAAAATGTGAAACAAGACAAGTTTTCAGGTGCAGCACTCGTTATCAAGAATAACGAGGTCATATTCGAGAAAGTATATGGAATGGCAGACAAAAGCTTTGGTGTGCCCAACAAAATTGATACCAAGTTTAACGTTGGCTCTTTGAATAAAATCATCACAAAGACTGCAATCCTTCAACTTGTGCAACAAGGGAAGATAGGTCTAGATGACCTTGTGGGAAAACATCTATCGGATTTCAGAGAGGATATTGCAACTAAGGTGAAAATCAGACACTTGATATCATTCACCTCTGGAATGGGCGATTATTTTGGCAAGAAGTTCGATCAATCCTTGGGTAAACTCAGAAAGGTATCAGACTTTGTGCCCCTCTTTATTGAAGATCCCTTGCTCTCAGAACCTGGTGAGAAGTGGAACTACAGCAACGCAGGGTACGTCGTGCTTGGCCTTATCATAGAAGCAGTTTCAGGTATGGATTATTACGATTATGTCATGAAGAACATCTACCTCCCAGCGGGCATGAAGAACTCGCATCACTACGAGGTTGATTCTGTAACAGAAAATCTCGCAACAGGTTATACAAGACATATGCCCGATGACACGATCCATCCAAACAAACGAAGAAGCAACTACTTTGTTATCGGTAGTCGCGGGAGTCCAGCTGGCGGAGGGTATTCCACAGTCCACGACTGGCTCCTCTTCGATAGAGCAGTCACACAGGAGAAAATACTGAATTCAGAATTTTCAAAGAAAGTCTTCATGCCATTAGATGCAGATCCTTCAAAACAGCCGGGTGCAATTGCTATGGCAGGTGGAGCACCAGGACTTACTGCACTCTATATCAAGTTCTTCAAGTTGGGATACACGTTCATTGTGTTTTCGAACTATGATCCTGAAGATATTGAACACTTAGCTGAAGAGATTCGGGACTTAGTGATTCCCAAGAGTGAACAAGGAAAAGTTGTCAAGATGAGAGAGGATGAATAGTTGTTACTTCTAAACTCCTACAATTACTGAGAAGAAGTATGTGAGTAGTACGATTACCACCCCAGCAGATGCTGTCTTAAGTCCATAGATCACCATATTTGTCCGAGATACATGGCCAAGATACCCTCCTAAGAAAAAGAGGATAACAAGACCCATCAATATTGCTGACAAGAAGGCTGTATGAATGCCTAGACCAAAGATAACGAGTACTAAAGGTGAAGCTGTAAGCAATCCTGTCAAGAAAGGTGACAGTCCGTTTATTATTGATACCACAATGATTGTTGTGCGGGAGGCTTGCCAAATCATACTTTTCCCTAGATCTGCAATCATCGCCTGTTCAAGTTCCTCCATATCCCGTTTCTGTTCTGCTCCTTCTGTCAAGTAAGAAGATGTGAGTCCTGAGATGAACATTGCCATACTAGTAGCTAGAATTGCTAACGAGGAAGTCTGAAAGATCACTAGAGGTGTCTGGTGAAATAGTGAAACAAAACCTCCGACGAGGATTCCAAGAATTGGTAAGAGACCATCAAAAGCGTTCATAGCAAAATAACGTCTAGCAATCTCACCACCTTGTGTAATTGCCAATTGTTTGCGA
>JBHLPA010000293.1:0-3598 GCA_048939935.1 Promethearchaeota archaeon
CAGTTACTGAAGCGTCCATATTTCCTTCTAGTCCTGTGGCGTTCTGCACCAAAAAGAGGTCTGACGCATTCTCTTGAGCTAACGCGGTCTGAGGACTGAGGACGATGGGGACACGCTCAAGATTTGAGTCAGCTTGAAGAGGGTCAAGTCCACTGTTGAATGATTCCGTTGCCACTACAAATCCGCCCACAGATATAATGGATAGAATGACTATAGGTTTCAGCCAAGTAGCCGCCATTCGAAGACTGGAAACACTTGGGAGTGAAAGAGTCACCATCGTCTTGAGGAGCGTGATATTTGCAAGAGCCGCCTGCTGGCATGGGTAGAGAATCCGTGAAGGTTTGGATCCAGTTCTGATGGCTAACCAGATTGCACTGGCAATAGCAACCAGTACAACAATGAGGACATTGTGTCTTTTCGAACTTGGTTTCCTCTCAGGACAGTCAGGTCCAGATTCATGTTTCATCTTACCTCTTCTCCGTTGAGGCAGAGACTATCTCTCCTTAGTTATTATATTTCGGGACTAAGTAATCTGTTTCCACAGTCGACAAAGGGTTGGGTCATTCATTTAGTTGGCTTCTTGCGGGTGTTTTGGAATGCGCAGACTCCAAATAGAAATCCAAAAGACCTAGTAGAACCCATTTATTGCCTCATTCTCAAGAACCTGAAGTAGGCTCCAAGCTTACTTGGTCTTACCAAAAAGGCTGGAACCCTCTTCCTGTATTCAATATACCCTTCCCCAAACCGATTAACCAGTTCTTTCTCTTCCTTCCAAATCTGAGCTCTGAAGAGGAGAATGATAATGAGACATAAGATGGCTGAGTAGACTGAGAATCTGAAGAAGAAACCCGATATCCCAAGCAAGATAGCACCTAAGTAAGTAGGATGCCGAAGGACCGAGTAGATCTCGTGTTCCTGCATCTCTGACTCCTCAGGAAAGTAGAGGTAGATGACAATCATGTAGTCGACACCAAAGGTGAGTATCGCACTTCGAATAGTGAGTAGTGCAAGTAGAAAGAATACTCCACCTAGCAGGACTCTTATCCATAGCTCTATTTCTGGAACTATCCCGAGGTGAAGCATGATTGATGTGGACAACTCTCTCGTTAATGGGTTAGCTGGTCCTTCTGGTGTGAGTGAGCGAACGGATGTGAAGGTATGTGCGACCACGGATATAGCCAGCGACACTCCTGACACCCCTCTGATGATTATCTTCTGATATGCGAGCTCCCCGTATAGCTGTTTCATCTCGTCGCGTTTGTTCCAGAGACCCCAAATCAAGTACAGTGCCAACCAAGCTATGAAAAAGCTCCCGATTACTGGGAGATATGGCTCTATCGTCACAAGTAACCAGCTGTCACTATAAAGTCGTGGTAACAGATCAATGATAATGAGGAAGATATAGCCTAGTGTTCCAACGATAATGCCTGCCAGAGGTAGGATAGCTAACTTCTTTCCCGGGTAGCCCGGAAGCTTCTCTCGTGTTTTGTCTAGTCCTTTCAGATACACCACAATCTCGCCATGCAACCGATAAGTAATCCCACTTATGAAGACCGTGCTAGATACACATCGCCGGAGACCATCCATTTTGTTTACATAACGTGGATTTCACATGGATTCAACATCGTAATGAAGATACAATCAAACAAGCACAATCTTTCGCGTTGAAATGAACATCTATATTGTAACTAATTGCAAAATCATACACCAAATGAGCTGATGGATTTGGTGCGACTCAAGAGTTTCTTGTGGAGAAACATCATCATTTGTTGCATCATTACCGGAGTGGTATTCATTTTTCCCATCAATGGTATTTCAGAATACCATTCGCCTTCATCAATACAGACACGAACTCAGATTATTGCTCAAGAAACGGGCGATAAACGTACTTTCTGGGCCAAGGATTTCTCAACAGACACTCATTATGAGCTTGATGCAACTCTCATGGCAATGGGTCAATACTGCTTAGTCTATGTCGAAGACGCAGTCATTGATATGCTTGGTCAACCAGAAGTTTTGAGTCGATGCGAATCCTATAGAGATGAGTTTGACGACGTTATCTATCCTGCAGTCACAGAGTTAACAGGGGACCCAAACGGGAGAATCGGGGACATAGATGGAGACCCCCGAATAGTCATTCTAATCTCCACAAATGAAGCAAGCTACTATTCACAGTATAATGAGATTACACATACCTATTCGAATCTCTGTGAGATGATCTACATCTATTATAACAACAACTTGATTCTCGATACAATAGCCCATGAGTTCTGTCATCTTATTTGGTTCAACTACGAATTTGATGAGGTACATTTCATCCTTGAAGGTATGGCTGAGTATGCAACATTCTATGCGGGATATCTTGCATATCGTGGTAATGTTTCACATCGTACTGATTATTTCCTCCAAGCTCCTGATGACTCGTTGATTTACTTCGATGTAACTCACAAGGACTATGGTGGATCCTATCTCTTCTCATTCTATCTGGCTGAACGATTTGGTGTCCAGTTTCTTACAGACTTGGTACAACAAGAAGAGGATGGTGCACTGGGAATTGAAACTGCATTATTAGAGGCTGGTCATAACATCTCATTCAATGAACTCTATCTTGACTGGGTGACAGCATTGACTATAGATGAACCCGGCTTTGCAGAGAATCAATATGGTTTCCGGAACATGGATGTTCAGATTCACGAGTATACATCAATAGCTGAAACGCCAACCGCTATTGAGAACCTAGCAATCCGATACTATGGCTCAGAAATTTTTCGTGTCACTCATCCAAAGGACAACTTTACAGTTGAGATCAGTCAGCCCTCTCTAGGATTAGCCGGTGTATCTTTAGCTTATCATGACACTCAGGGATGGCATGTTCAAAAGAACATAATGAGCGGTCATGTCCACGAGAATGTGACTGGAGATTCGATAGACACTTTGTATATCATCTCGAGTCTCATGTTTACCGAAGCATCTGGAGGGAACATAGATTTCGGAGAGGGCTTTTCAGATGAAGTTGACCTTGCGATAGGAGAGTATTCACCAACCACAACTCCTAGAAATGACCCAACAACAGATGGAATTCCGCAGGAATCAGTAGCGCTTGCGTTATTCTCAACAGCCATAATAGCCATTGTCATCGCTCTAACGTACAAGCAAAAGAAGGTGGCCTGAGTGACTCTGATCACCTTGTTCTGGGACCAAGGTCAGACTTTTGTACGTCCGCGTACAATAATATTGAGTAGTGAGTTCTGTAGGAGATCGCAATCGAGTTGATAGCAATCATCCTGATCAAAACAGTAGTCGGTAAAGCCTTTGAGGCATCTGAAAAGATTCGTCAGATTAAAGGAGTTGTGAATGTACACACCGTGACTGGACCCTATGATGTCATAGTAATTGCAGACTCTGAGCATACTAGCCTTCGAAGTCTGGTGGCATCAATACACAATATTTCTGGTGTACAAAGAACTGAAACGTGCTTGACAGTTTCCTGAGTAATGCTCTGTCAAGCCTGGTCATTCTAGAACCAAACGTAGAAATGACCGTCTTAAATATCCTAAACGAGGAATGGCATATGACAAGTGAAGAAGAACCTGAACCA
>JBHLPA010000294.1:0-3585 GCA_048939935.1 Promethearchaeota archaeon
CAGACTTACTGATGAAGACACTGAGGGTATCCTGAAGAAGGTCCATATGGAAACTCACGAACACAAATTGTGGAGAGTACACCGTGAAGGCGATGAGACATTCTTCGCTGAAGTCGATTTAGATAGGAGTTCTCTAAAAAGCGATGATGTCTTCCTTCTTGATGCATGGGAGGACATTTGGGTCTGGAGAGGTAAAGACGCTACAGCCCGTGAAAAATTTGATGCTACTATTCTTGCGAGAAGATATGATGCAGAACGTGTTGGTGTGCAAGAGATTGAGATAATTGAAGAGGGACAAGAACCAGAGGAGTTCTTCAAGTCTTTCGCATAAAATACTTCATACCAACCTGTAATGACCCGAGCGCGGTTCATAAAGGACCCCACTATCCTTCATCCGTGCGAGGGTTTCTGCAGCAACATGTCTTTCAACGCCTGATTCTTCAGCAATCTCATTCAAAGTCGGTCCGAGAGAACCCCGTTTTCCCGTGTCCAGTTTTCTGACTGCCCTCAATACCTTTGTGTTGAACTTGTCTATCCTAGCTTTCCGACCCCAATCTTTTTCCGCACTTTCTTTCAATTCAGTGAGCTCCATGAATTCTTTGAGTGCAGGTTCAAGAACGCGATTCCAAGCTTGCTTCAAGTCCTTAGCTGTCACCTTATCTTTCCAGTAGGCTCTCGCAGACGAGCGAGCCAATCTGAGAGTGCTCATAGGTCTTCCAAGAGCATCAGCATCAAGGACTTTTCCACGTGCAAGAGATGTTTCATCAAGACCAAAGCTTTCTCGTAGAGTTTCTAATCGAGCGAGTACATGCTCTGTACCTGAGTCTAAGCTGCGCTTAGAAATTTCAGGAGTGAGCATTTGGTAAGTAATGACAGATTTGAGGATTGGTAACCGAAGATGAGAGGGTTTTCCAGTTTCAATCCAAAAGTCCTCAGTGGTGAGAGCAAGAGGGACATCCGGAAGAATTGCAGTATCCGAATCAGTGAGTGTGCCGACAGAAACCTCTTGGTAACCTGAGGGGTCTCTTCGTTGTACGCAAATTTGTTGCAGTCTATTGAAAGAATAGGATCCTATATCGAATCGCCAGAGTCGGGGAGCCTTGACTTTAATACCGTCAATATTCTTTATTGATGGAGAACGATTCCTCATAGCTGGTGGGAGTACTCCTCTGATGAATGAGAGCAATCGTCGGACCTGTGCATGCGAGGCGATAGCTTGGATGCCTGTGGTCAGTCCACCGATACTATCCTGATATGGAGGGCTAGAAACAAAGAGACGAGCAAAGACCCTCTTACTAGCTTCAGCCATCCCAACATGTTCAAAGAGAATGTTTGAAAGTTCCTTGAGGCTGAGGGGAGGGCGAATATCAACAAGGAAATCCATGGATAAACTCGTCCATGATTCAGCTGAAACTGCAGGTGTTATTTTTGGGCTACTTTGGAGAAGTTGTGGAGTCGCAATCCTTGGACCAATAACTTCGATATAAGAACCATCAGGTGGTAATTCCTGGTCTTGGCTGAAAAATACGAACTCACCCTCCATCAGCCATGGACTAGGAGTAAGAAGTACTAGAGTCGAGTCCCGTGTGTGATGAACAAATCCACGAAGTCGGATTAGACGACCTGTTTCCTTTTCATGAAAATCATGTAGTAACATTGCTTCCCATCGGGCTAATTCTGTCCCATACTGGCGCGAATAGAGGTCACTATCACTCATTGCATCAGCAAGCTGGTCACGTTGAGATCCATAGCGCTTGAGTAGTTCCTCTACATCCATATCCATCAAGTCTCTCCGTTCTAATCTTCAGGACTCTGTTTCTCTACGAGTATATTCCCGATATGCTTTGGGATATTTCTTTGCTAATTCCTCTTTTGTAGGAAGACGATCAGCATACGGGATATATGACTCTCCAGGATCAACTTTAGCAATTTCCTTCTCCAACAATGTTCGTAGATTCTTATTAATCTCAAAACCAATGAACCTGCGAAAGTTCTTCTTGGCTGCTACTGCGGTTGTTCCATTTCCCATGAATGGGTCAAGTACAATGTCACCCGGTTTAGAGGAGAAGTCAATACATCTTGTTACCACTTCAATCGGAAGCGTGGTTGCATTCTTGGCTAATCCTGTACGATATCTACGTTTGACTGACCAGACATCTTCGGGGTAGTTCTCGATTTTGTTGAAGAAATATCTCCGAGGATTCTTGACAAGTAGTACAATGTGATAGTGGCTTGTTACAAACCGCTTCTTTGTATACACACCAAAAGGATAGTGCCAAATCAAATGATTTAGAGTAACAAGACCAGCATCTCGGGCTGCGCCAAGGACTGCATCCAAGTTTGTCCAACCGCTGAATACATACGCAGACGAACTTTGTTTCATGATTCTTGGAAGTTCAGCAATCCATTTTGTAGTGAACTGGTGATAAGATTCGTCAGTTTCCTCATACCCTTCGATGACAAGTTTCTCATCACGGTTATACACACCACTTTTTCCATCGAAGTCAATGCCAAAGGGAGGGTCAGCGATGATCAAGTCAATTGACTTTGCAGGAAATCGTTTCATCCCCTCAATGCAATCCTCAAACCTGATACTGTCCAACTCAAAAGCGACTGATGGTGATTTTGCTCTTGAATAAAGCCGTTCAGCCTTCTCTCTTGACCAGTCATAAGGAGGCTTGAAATAGAACTCGGCAAGATTAGGTATGTAACGTTTGCTTCGTCCTTTCTTCGGGCCTTCCTCTTTCTTAGGATTAGTATCTGTGGTCATTTGTTGTTTCACACAGATGTTCTAGTCAGTTCTTCTTAAGACTAGTCATTCTTTGCTGTGTGTTGAACAAACTCACATTATGTCTGAGGGGTCGACACCCCGAAACATCGCACGCTTTGTCATCCAATCCAGTTGATTAGCTGGTTGTTCAGGTTTGCCTGGAGACTCATCACGGACTAGCTCCATTGCACCTTCTGGGCAAACAATGGCGCAGACACCACATCCAATGCATCTCTGTGTATCAACGACACATACATCTTCAGGAACGCTTAGTGCATCAAACTGGCATCTATCAACACATGATTCACAACCTGTGCATAAATCAGCATTCACAGTCATTATGAAGTCAGTCTTAATGTAATCACGAGGGGTTTCTAGTTCCTCTACACCCCTCAGGACACCACAGCAGCATGTACAGCAATTGCAGATGAAGGTCCGTCCTGATTGAACATTATAGGTACAATGGACAAGCCCTGCTTCCTCAGCCTCCCGGAGCAGCCTGAGTGATTCCTCTTTAGTGATTGACTTTGTTAGTTCATCATCATCAAATGCATTCTCTCTGCTAGGTGCAAATGCGAGACAGACCGATAAAGGATAGTCACAACCTTCACCAATTAGGGCCTTCTGTTTCCTACAGATACATTCACGAACACCCCACGAAGCTGAAGACTCAATCAATTCCTCTGCTTTCTCAAGACTATGAATCTCAAGCTCTGTGCTCACACTCTGATTGACTGGAATCACCTGAAAAGCAACTGGCTTTGCTGATAGCGACTTTCTGAATCCATCTTCATGCTCAAAATACTGTTCGAAAC